>NZ_JCAXEJ010000012.1:0-129443 GCF_059759005.1 Paenarthrobacter sp. GQ52 | reverse complement strand
CGCCTTGGGGCGTGTGCTGACCCTGGTGGTGGTGACCAAGTCCGGGCAGGAAGAAGACGCCATCGAGGCAGCCAACGAAGCCAGCAGGGAACACCCCTGCCGGATCATCGTGCTGGCCGACGCCGGCGTGGAAGGCCCGGACCGGCTCGACGCGCAAATCCGGGTCGGTGGCGACGCCGGCGCGTCCGAAGTCATCGTCCTGCGCGGACACGGGCACATGGCCCACGAAAGCGAATCCCTCGTCGCGGCCCTGCTCCTCCCGGACGCACCGATCGTGGCCTGGTGGCCGCACGGCGCCCCGGAAAGCGCCTGCGAGACATCCATCGGCCGGATCGCCCACCGCCGCATCACCGACTCAGCCAACGAACCCGACCCCCGCCGGGCGCTGGAGAACATCCGGGCGACCTACAAAGCCGGCGACACCGACCTCGCCTGGACCCGACTGACCAACTGGCGCATGCAACTCGCCGCAGTCTTCGACCACGTCGACGCCCGGTCCGTGACCGCCGTCGAGGTTCAAGGCGCCTACGATTCCGCCAGCACCCACCTGCTGGCAGCATGGCTACAGCACTCCCTGAACGCTCCCACCACCGTTGTGGAAGGAGAGACAGGGATGGGCATCCGCAGCATCAGGCTCCGCCGCGATAACGGGGATGTCCAACTGTCCCGGCCGGGTCAATCAGGGGTGATTCTGACCCAGCCGGGACAGCCCGCACAACGCATCACGCTCCCCCGCAGAAGCCTCAAAGACTGCCTCGCAGAAGAACTCCGGCGCCTCGACCCCGACGAAGTCTTTGGAGAAGTGATCGGCGCGAGGCGTGCTTAGATCATCCCGCCGCGCGCGCCGATGATCAGTTCCAAGGACCGGAGCACAGCGAACGGTACAACGCCGCTGGTGCGCGGGTTTTGTGGCGATACTTCATTGCAGATTTCAAAGCGGTAATTCCCGCTGTTTCCGGAAGCCTCGATCAAGTGCGTCGTTAGCTCAGCCGCCGGGTCGGCTCTCACAGAGACCGCCACAGCGTCCCAGTCGTCCACCGCGAGGGCGACGGCGGCTGCCACGTTGAGCGACTTAGGGAACAATTGGGTGGCTCGGGCGGCGGACCCGGCAAAGATCTCAATGGGGCCGGCAGTATTCCGAATGCGATCAGCCTCAACCTCGTCCATCCACGGCTGAATCAGGGAACCCGGCAGCTTGGTTGTGGTTATCCTGACGGCGTCGTACCCCGTTGCGCGGGCGCCCGACGCCAACAGATCCAGGCCACCAATGGAGCCCGGGGTCAAGAAGAGCCTGCCAGGGCCTGCGGCCGACAACCGCTGTGAGAGGTGTGGGTCCGCAAGCGCCCCGAGTGATGTAGCGAGCAGGTCTACGCCCGCGGAAAGCACAGCCTCGCCATGCTCAACCAAGACCTCCTGCCCAGCACATTCAACCAGGAGGTCACAGCGCTCCAGCGCTTGTTCCATCTCAAGCTGCGGTGCCGGCGCGTTGTCTATGGCGCTGCGGCAAATGATCCCCTCAAGGGTGGCCCCCTTGACCTTTCCAGCTGCAATGTCAGCAGCAACACGAGCCCCAATGGCTCCATGTCCGATGATTCCGATCCTGCGGGCTCCTGGCTTCATTCGATTCCTTGCTTGATGGAGTGGATGGACGAACCCGCGCCGTGATCTAGACGTTCAGCGTAAGTTCGTCCGCGGAGGAAGCCTTCGGGTCGTAGGCGACGATGGAGGCTTCGGTTTTTTTCAGTAGCAACGCCAGTTGTTCGATCTCCTTGGAGGTCAGGCCGGCGAGCATGTTGCGCTGCGTTTCCAGATGCTTTGAAATGACCTCGTCAATGAGCTCTTTGCCATGGTCCGTCATCTGGGCGTAGACCACCCGACGATCCTCCTTGGACCGAACCCGCTCAATGAGGTTTTGTTCCTCCATACGGTCCAGCCGGAAGGTGATGCCGCCCGTGGTCAGCATGGAGGAGCTGGCCAGTTCACCAGCAGTCTTCCGGTGCGGAGGGCCGGATCGACGCAAGTTCGCCAGAACATCAAAGGATGCCAACGTGAGCCCGTACTCCTCATAGTTCACATCCTGCACAGCTCGCTGCCGTGCCACCAGGCTCTGCAAGCGGCCAAAGACGCCGATGGTCCTGGGATCAAGGTCCGGGCGTTCGCGGTGCCAGTCCTCAATGATGGCGTCCACGGCGTCCGTGTCAGTGTTCCGCGATTCGGTGGTCATGCGCACTCTCTCCTTCATTCGGTCTAAGCATCTTAACACTGAGCTTCCCAACGAAGGCAGTAATTATGAGCACTTTCCACCGGGGTCTTGCAGCGCGTCCTACTATATCTTAGTCTTGAGATAGTTAGAGTCGAGGGAGATTGAAACCATCCCGGCTTTTGCGAACTCAGGCAATTACCAATCCGAGAGAGGTCCATCATGAGCGACGTTATCGAAAGCAAGTTACCGGAACTTGAGGAGCTGATTGATTCGGCCATCGCCTCCCGTGAGAGCCGGGTTGTTGACTTCAATACCCTGAAATTCCAGACCAAAATGGGTGAAAAGTTCCGACGCGGACAGGTCCGCTACATCGGTTCCGGAGCTACCGGAGACCATTCGGACGACAACAACATCCTCCAGGCGGAGCACTTCACCTTTTCCAACATGGTGCTGCCCGCCGGATGCGTAGGTCCTGAGCACACGCACCCGGACGTCGAAGAGGTGTTCTTTGTCCTCGAAGGAGAGGTGGAGTTCAGCGTGCACGACGTGGAGGACGGCAACAAGAAAGCAAGCCGCGTGCTCGGCTACCGCGACCTGATCCGCGTCCCGGCAGGCGTTCCCCGGAGTTTGCGCACCGTCAGCGACGTTGACGCAATCATCTGCGTGATTATCGGCGCCAAGAAGCCGGAGATCCCGTTCTATCCGCCCACCTCGGAGATGTATGGCGTGACCCGCTAAATCTCCAAGAACCCGGGTACCGGCCGATGTGGCCAGTACCCGGGTTTTGTTGTGCTGAATTGGTTGGGACACGACAAGAAAGAGCCTGCAGCTCGAAGAGTTTCGAGCTGCAGGCTCTTTGGGCTAAACGAGTCCCTCTGAGAGAATCGCGGCCTGTTTCTGGGCATCGGCATCATGGACCCTGCGGATCCTGGCTACTCCAAGATCATGCTGATACAGGTGCTCATCCCTGTCCGCATCTGCAGCCAGCGCCTCCAACAATTCCCGGTCCTGTTCCAAGACCACCCAGTGCTTTTCTTCAAGGGTTGTCTTGTACATGAATCGCCAAACGTCCCGTTCCCAGTCTGAAACGGTCCGGGTACGCCAGTGGAAAACGGCGGAGGTATGGGCATCAATAGGAGTGGACATTCCGACGATGCCGAACGAACCCCCGGGACCAGCCGAATCGGCATACGGGATCTCCAGGTCCACGTAGTCCATGGCTTCACGGCAGTACTCCACCCAGTCAAAATTCTTGCCACGCTGGTCCGTTTTCTCGAAGAAGAATCCACGATCGGTCTCGCGGATACGGAAGCGGGCACTGGTATCACCGCCAAACATGGAATGCGAGTCACGGTGGAGGAACGCGCCGTGCATCGGGTCCAGGACGTTGTCCATATAGAAACGCCACGGACTCTTCCATTCAGCGTAGTTTGAGAACCAGGAAACCTCGGGGTTGTCCAGGCGATCGGGCAGCTTGAACGCCGTCACCACGGAGTCCTCGGTCAATGGCATGAAGGCAAAGATCATGTCAGCGCCTTCCTCCACAGCCAGCGATGCTGTGACTGTCTTACCCTCAAGGGCGCAGCCGGGCATCCCCGGAACCGAAACCACGGTACCGCGGCCGTCCACCTGAACGCCGTGGTACTTGCATGCCACCCGGTCCCCCAGGTGTTGGCCCACGGATAACGGGGCGCTGCGGTGGGGACAGCGATCCTCCAACATTCGGATTTGCCCCCTGGCATCGCGGAACAGGAGCCAATCCACGCCCAGCCGTCGGACTTTAACCATGTCTCCGGGACCTACGAACCGGGACGGGTAGATGGGGTACCAGCGATCCCTCAGTCCCGTCGCGGCCAGTTCTGCGGCATCGAGTTGGCGCCGGGTGCCGACGACAGTTTTGATTTTGGCCCTGCCGGCCCTGGCTCCGGCGGCGCTTGCCGTTGCAGTTGCAGTTGCAGTTGCAGTTGTCATGTCCTACTCTCCCAGTCGTCGCATTTCGGAACGGAATCGGGTTTCATCCCACGGTTCACCGTCCGGGGCGTTCAGGCCCAGATTGTTCAACCCCGAGATGATGGCCGGCAGCTCGTGGCTACCACTGGCGAAAATCTCGGACAGGGCTCCGGCGAGCTTCAGCTCGTAAGGATTGGCAGGACCCACCCGGGACTGGTTGGCATCAAGATATTGCTCAGGCACTGTGTTCCTCCTGTGTTTCGGTGACGGTGTGCAGACCTTCAGCGATGTTCATAAATGACCTGCTCCACTCGTTGAATGAGTGGGATCGGCTCTGGTGTGCTGGAACGGCAGTGTTGTCGATGATGACAAAAACCCCGTTCCTGATTCCCCCGGCGATGCTTTGCGGTATGGAGATATCGGCGTCCAGGTCAGGGGCGGCGGCAATGACCAACGACGGCGCCCGCACCCGCCGGAGCGTGGCCACGAACCCCTCAACCGACGTGTCCACCAGTGGGTCGCCCAGGATGACACTCTTGACCTGCTCCGGGTGCAGGGCCGCGAGCATGATGGCCCCGTACGCAGCTGTTCCGCTGGCAAGGATATGAGCTGGACCGGCTGTCGACTCGTAGAGGGCTGACGACGCCGCTTCTACCCACTCATCCATTTGGCCGGGCGGGCCGGTGACGTCAAACGTGATGCCGATTCGAGGTTCCCAGGCACGGGCCCCCAAAGCGTCAAGCTGTTGGGTGAACCATTCGGCTGCTCCCTCGCCGCCGTGCAAGCACACGACGTCGTGCCGTGGCACCACCTCGTCTGGCTCATAGCCAAGGTGCAGATCTACTTCCGTACTTGATTTCATGTGCTCTCCTGCTCCTCTACTGATGTGGGGTTGGAATATGCACCGGCGGAACAAACGCACCCGGCACGGGATCCAAAGCAGTGACGTCGATCTCGATCACCGCGGGCCCCCGCACCGCGAGCGCTTCCACCAAGGCCTCATCAAAGGTGCCGGGGCCACGCACCCGCCAGAACGGCAGGTTCAGTGACTCAGTCAGCAAAGCAAAGTCCGGTGTATGCAGGTTGACTCCTGCCTCCGCGAAGCCGTTGGCTTTCTGCATGTTGCGCAGCACCCCGTAGCCGCCGTCATTGAAAACCAACACGACGCACCAGACCCCGGAACCGGCCAGGGAGGCAAGTTCACCAAGATGAACGGCCAGGCCGCCGTCGCCGGCAATAACTACCGTGGGAACGTCCGGGCGGGCGCAGGCTGCCCCAATGCCCATGGCCAAACCTTGGCCGATGCCGCCGCCCAGCGGAAAGATGTTTGTTTCGCGGGAATACATCTCCAGCAGGCGGTTGCCCCACTGGCTGGAGGGGATGGTCACATCACGTGCAACCACGGATTCCCGGTCAAGGCGCTCCCTGAGGCTGTGGCAGATTTCCGCATAGCCACCGATGTACTCAGTCAAGGTGGCCCGTACCTCAAGGCGTACATCGTGCACCCGCTGCGCCCACGCTGCGTCCACGGAATGGCTACCCAACTGGCCGACGATCGCCTCCAGAATTTCCCGGGAGTCGCCCACCAAGCCCACAGTGGCCGGATACACCCTGCCCACGGCCTCAGGATTTAGATCCAGCTGAATGTGAGTGGCAGGCAGTTTGAGCGAATAGTGCTGCGTCTCGTTGGAACGGAAGTGCGTACCAACACTTAGCAACACATCAGACTCTTCGATCAGCCGGACAGCGGCGGGAGTGGTAGCAAAGTTCCCGATGACAAGATGGTCATCTTCCGGAACCACGCCCCGTCCCGAGTTGCTGGTCAGGAGTCCTGCGCCGAGGTGGTGGAGCAGAGCCGCAAGTTCCTTATCCGCGCCGGCCGCTCCTCCGCCAGCCCAGATGAGCGGGCGCTTGGCACCTGCCAGGAGCCGAACCGCTTTGGCGACGGAATCGGCGTCGTAATCCGGTAAAGGCTTCACTTGAGCGTCGATTGGGCGCTGATCATCCGGGTGGGCCAGATACTGCAAATCTGTAGGCCACTCGATGCTGGCCGGTGTGTGAGGCGAGGAGAGCAGGTGTGCAATTGCCTCCTCCAGGTCCGCCTCCGCATCCTTGCCATTGAAAATCGTGCGTGCATAGCCGGAGACCGCGTGGAGCATCTGCAACTGGCGCGGGACCTCATGGATCACTCCACGGTTGCTGCCCATGAATTCGCTGTCGATCTGGCCGGTAATGTGCAGCACGCGGCTTCCCGCGGTGAGCGCCTCCACCATGGAACCGGCGGCGTTGCCGGCTCCTGTACCGGTGCTGGTCAGGGCAATCCCGATTTTGCCGGAGGCCCGGGCATAGGCGTCAGCCGCGTTGACTGCGGCTGCCTCGTGGCGGACGGCCACAAAGTTCAGCTCCCTGTCCACTGCCTCGACGAGGGGAAGATTGTGGATGCTGATCACCCCGAAGGCCGTATCGATGCCGTGCCGACGCATGACGCGGGCCAGGACGTCACCGCCTGTTGGCCCCCTCGGGACCGTTGCTGCTTGTGTCACTGACATATCTGGATCTCTTTCATGATGAAGTTCCGCTGGCTAGACATAGCGCCCCACGCCACCGCCGACGTCGATGGTTGCTCCTGTGGTGTATCCGCTGAGGGGCGAAAGCAGCGAGACAATATGGAAGGCCACCTCCTCAGCCGTGCCGAAACGGCCCAGCTTGATGCCGCGGTTGGCGGCGATTTCTGCGCTCCAGGCCTCGTAGTCGAGTTCCGAGCCGGCTTCCTCGAAGCGTCGCCGCCACTGGCCGGTATCCACCAGTCCGAGCAGGACCGAATTCACCCGGGTTCCCTCTGTTGCCAGGTCTTCGGCAAGGGAATGGGTGAGATTCAACAGCGCGGCGCGGGCAGCTGAGGTGGCAGCCAGGCGCAACTCCGGCTGCCGGGAGAGGATCGCGTTGACGTTGACCACCGAGCCGTGTGGTGAGGCATTCAGGGCAGATCTGGCGGAACGTACCATGTTCAAAACCCCGAAGATCTTCAGGCTGAACTCATCACGCAACTGCTGGTCCGTGGTGTCCTGGAGTGTGGCCATCAAGGAACGGCCGGCGTTGCAGACCAGGCCATCAACGGCGCCAAACCGATCCAAGGTGCCGGCGATGAAGCTGTTGGTGGCGTCTTGCTCCGTGACGTCGCACGAAGCAAGGTAAATCGCGTCCGTGTCCGCCCAGGAGAATTCGTCGAACGCGGCGGACAACCGGCCGGCATCACGCGCACAGGCAGCAACCCGGGCACCTTCGCTCAGCAAATATCGGGCAGTGGCAAGGCCGACGCCGGAGCTCGCCCCGGTGACAACCACCGTACGATCCTTCAATTGCAGGTCCATGTGTGGGACTCCTTGTTAGTGTTTTTGTCCGCCGCAGGGCGGTTCAGAGGCTTCAACAACCAGCGGCTTCAGTGGCTCATGACGAAGCCGCCATCCACCACGATGGTCTGGCCGGTGATGAAGCTTGCAGCATCCGACAACAGGAACTGGACGGCGCCTGATACGTCCTTGGGTTGTTGCTCCCTTGGCAGCACGCGGTTCTCTTCATAGAGGCGGTAGCGGGAGGCCGGCACTGACTCGGTGGCTTCCACCCGGGTCAAGCCCGGAGCAACCGCATTGACGCGGACACCGGCCGGTCCCGCGTCGCGGGCCATTGTCCGGGTCATCGCCAGGACCGCACCTTTTGATCCGACATAATGGACCAGCCGCGGAGAACCGTAAAGCGCTGCGTCAGATGCGATGTTGACAATGGACCCTGCCTGGCTTTGTGCCAGCTGGGGGTAAAGGTGTTTGCTGACCAGCCAGGTCCCATAGGCATTGACGGTCATCACCCTCTGGAAGAAGTCTTCGTCCAGCTCCCAAAAAGTGTCACCACCGACGCCGTCGGCCAGTGCCGCATTGTTGACCAGCGCATCGGCGCCCCCCAGCCGCTGGACCGCGGTGGCCAGTTCCGCCACCGAGGCTTTGTCGGCGATGTCGGTGACGATTGCCGTGGCGTCGAAGCCCTGTCCGCACAGTGTTGCGGCAGCTTGCCTGGCGAGGTCCGGGTTCTTCTCGGCAATGACTATCCGGTCTCCGCTACCTGCCAGCCGGTGGGCGATGTCGAAGCCAAGTCCCCGACCGGATCCGGTAACTACCACGAGGCGCGTCACCGAAGGTCCTCCCAGAAAGCAAGGATGGCAGCGGACATCTCCATCGGCTTTTCCTGCACTGCGGCGTGCCCTGCACCGGCAATGATGCCCAGCGTGGCACCGGGGATGTTCTCTGCAAGGACCCTGGATTCCGCCACGCCCGTGATCACGTCGTCCTGGCCCACTAAGACCAGCGCCGGGACTTGGAGCCGAGGCAGCAGGTCCGTGGTGTCACACTGCGCCATCATGGTGGCGGCTGACGAAAATCCGGACAGCCGGACTGCAGCCATGTCCGCGCGTACAGCTTCGGCCACCCATGCCGGGGCTGACGGGGAAACCAGTCTTGCTGCCCGTCGGGCCGCAAGGATTTCGGGACCGACGGCGGCCAGTTCCGGAACGCGCGCCAGCATGCGTTGCGCGGCGGTCCGGGTAATTCCCGAACCACGGGTGCTGTCCGCCAGCACAATGGAACGCACTGCCTCAGGTGCTTGAGCGGCTATCCGGGTGGCGATCACGCCTCCCCATGACGTGCCGATCAGGTGGGCAGGACCAACATTCAAGGTGGCCAGGATGTCCAACACCAAAGCAGGATGATCCAAGCCTTCCGGTGGAGCTGATGATTCGCCGTAACCGGGTGCATCCCAGCAAAACGTCTGGAATCCGTGTGCGCTCAGCAACTGAGCCAAGGCACCACAGGATGACGCGGCGCCTCCGATGCCGTGCATGAGGAAGACAGGAGTGCCTTCCCCGCGAATGACGAGGGAGACCCCATGGACAGTTTTCCGGCGTTCGGCAACAGTCGACGCTGTTTCGGTAGCTGGCGGCAAGGAGCTGCTACGCATGGGCTTTTTCTGCGGCAGGAGTTTCCGGCATGGAGAAGTAGTCCTCACGTCCAGGGACCACCAGCGACTTATACCCGCTGTCCGGAATGCCGGCCATGGCGCTTCGGACCGCGGTAGTGGGCGGACCTGCAGTTCCCCACTGGTCGGATAATTCCGGCGTGCGCTCCCAAGTGCGGCACAACCAACTGTCCTCGTCCACCTGGGCTACTTCGGAGGTATATTCGCAAACCAGGCCTGAGGGGTCTGTGAAGTAGGAAAAAGTGTTGTCACCCGGACCGTGACGGCCCGGCCCCCACTGGGGCGCGATGTTGTGCCGCTTCAGGTTGCCGATGCCGCGCATGAAGTGATCAATGCTCTGCATCTCGTAAGCCACATGATTGACCGAGGTCCAGGGAGCCTGGTTGAACGCGATGGCATGGTGCTCGCTGTTGCACCGCAGGAAGGCCATCTGGTGCTCGGACCAATCTGAAATCCGCATCCCCAGCACCTGCGTATAAAAGGCCGTTGCGCGGTCAATATCCACGGTATTGAGCACCACATGGGCGATCTTGCGTGGAAGCGCCCGCCGACCTGCGGGCTCCTGGCTGACAACCGCGTGGACGTCGGCCGACAGCTCCACCAGCCTGCCTTCGGGGTCTACCAACTGGAGACCGTAGCCGCCGGCAGCATCATCCAAAGGTCCGGGCTCACGGAAAAGCGGAATCCCCAAGGCGGTGAGCTTGGTGGCGGCACGGTCAACGTCCTGCGGCGTGGCCAGGGCGAAAGAGACCCCGCCCAAGGCATTCTGCTCGCCTCTTTCCAGCCTCAGGATGTGGTGTTCGGATCCGGTTCCGCGGAGCCAGAACTTGTCAGTGTCCTCCTCCACGGTGGAAAGGCCCCAGACTTCATGGTAGAAATCCCTGGCCGGCCGGGTGTCGGGCACTTTCAGGGACACAGAACGCAGCGACCGCAGATTGCAGACAGGCTCTGCTGAGAAATAGTTCATGGGAATCAACCTTCAGTCGAGTGATGTTCGTACTAGAGATCCAAAATCAGGTCCCGGGACCGGCAACGTGAGACGCAAACAAACATTGACTTGTTCTCGGCCCGTTCGGCCGGGGAAAGCAGGAAATCACGGTGCTCAACGTCCCCGTCAATGACTCCGGTTTCACAGGTTCCGCAGATGCCCTCTGCGCATGAGCTGGGAACGTTGATGCCGGCATCGTTGAGGGCCTCCAGAACCGAAACATCGGGTCCAACGGCGATCCGCTGACCAGTGCTTTGGCAGATGACGTCGAAACTTGTCTGGTCGAGTTCCGGTCCGGGCACGATGTCCGGTGCCTTGAACCGCTCAATTCTCAATTGCGAGTCGTCTGCCATGGCGCCGGCAACAGCTTGCATCAATGATTCCGGGCCGCAGGCATACACCAGTGCTTCAGGCGGGAGCGAGCCGACTGCCTTTGAGAGATCCGCGAATTTCCCGTCGGCTTCGTCGGCAGCGTGGATGCTTATCCGGTGCCGGGGCAGACCTGAAACCTCCGATAGGAAGGCCATGGTTGAACGTGACCGGCCGGTATACAGCAGGGACCAGTCAGCTCCGACTGATTCCAACCGCCGCACCATGGAAATAATCGGGGTGATGCCAATACCGCCAGCTACCAGTGCATAGCGTTCGGCATGGTCAAGCTGGAAGTTGTTGCGCGGACCCTCAACCTTAATGAGCGTTCCCACGGGGAGCTCGTCGTGGATCAGCCTGCTGCCACCGCGGGAATCAGGGGTTCGCAGCACGGCCACAGTCCAGCTGGTGGAGTCTTCCGGGTCCGAACACAAGGAGTATTCGCGAGTAAGCCCATTGGGCAGATGCAGGCTCAGGTGGGCACCGGGAAGCCATTGCGGGAGCGCCGCCCCGGCAGGATCAACAAACATGATCCGGATGACGCCGTCGGCCTCCCAGGTTTTCTGGTGCACCCTGAGTGTCAGTATTTTCGGTTCGGGGACATCAAGGGTCACCGCCGCACGGTTCTGAATTTCCACGCTCATTGGTCCTCATTTCCTCCGGTGCGCGATTGCTTCGATTTCCACCGTGGCGCCATAGGGCAGGGCAGCGACCTCCACAAACGAACGTGCCGGACGCGGCTCCTCGAACAGCTGCTCGTAGTGACTGTTGGCTTCATCCCGCAGCGTCACGTCCGTGACGAAATAGGTGGTCTTAATGACGTCAGCCAAGGACATGCCGACGGTTTCCAGACGTTCGGAGAGCCTCGCGGCTGCGGCAACCAGTGCTTCAGAGCGGCCGGGTACGGCAGTCCCACTTTCATCCACCGACAAGGCGCCGGAGACAAAGCCGAATCCCCCGGCCACAAAGGCGGGGCTGTAGGGGTGAGCATTCATTGACGTACCTTTCGAAAGCAAGATGGTGGCAGCCTGTCCGGCCTAGTTACCGGCCCATGGGATGGATGCACCCGAGAGGTCGATGTAGATGCTCTTCTGGTGCATATAGGATCGGATGCCGTCCCGGCCCTTTTCGGTGCCCAGACCGCTTTCCTTAAGCCCGCTGAACGGGGTGGAGATACTGAATTGCTTGTAGGTGTTGACCCAGACAGTGCCGGCCGAAACGGCCCTCGCTGTGCGCCAGGCCAAGCGGTAGTCAGCGGTCCAGATTCCGCAGGCCAAACCAAAGACACTGTCGTTGGCCTGAAGGATGAGGTCCGCTTCATCCTCAAACGGCAGGATCACGGCCACGGGCCCGAAGATTTCCTCCTGGCAAATGACGTCAGAGTTGCTCACACCGGCAATGATGGTGGGCTCATAAAAAGCACCGGCTTGAAGTCTGGGCTCCTTGGGCACGGCGCCACCGCAGAGGATCTGCGCACCAGCCAGCCTCGCGTCTTCAACCATCCTGGCCACGGCGTCCCGGTGGGCATGGGCAACCAATGGCCCAACTTGGGTGCTTGGGTCCGTTCCCGGTCCGATTCGCAGGGCTTCGGCACCCTTGATCAGTCTTTCGACGACGGCGTCGTAGACCGATCGCTGAATGAAGACGCGCGAGCCGGCAATGCAGCTCTGACCGCTCGAAGAGAAGATGCCATAAAGCACGCCGGCCACAGCCTGGTCCACGTCAGCATCAGCAAAAATAATGGTGGGCGATTTCCCGCCCAGTTCCAAGGTGATCGGCATGATTTTCTCCGCCGCAATATGGCCCAGCTGGCGCCCCGTGGAAGTGCCACCCGTGAAGGAAATCTTGCCAACGTCTGGGTGCCGGGCAATCGCATCGCCAATGACGCGGCCGGGGCCGGGGAGGACGGACAGCAGACCTGCCGGAAGTCCTGCCTCCTCACAAATCCGCGCCAACAGGAGCGAAACCCAGGGAGCCCAGACGGGTGGCTTCACCAGGACTGCGTTTCCCGCCGCGAGTGCCGGAGCAACTTTTTGTGCGTCACTGGCAATCGGCGAGTTCCATGGCGTGATGGCTCCTACTACGCCGATCGCCTCATAGGTGGACATGCTGAGGTAGTTCCCGCGAGGGGACGTCAGTGCGTCCTCCATGGTTTCCAGGGCGGAGGCAGTGAAGCGGAACGTGGCTGCCGCGCTCATGGCGAGCGCCTTGGTTTCCACAAGTGTCTTACCCGTATCCAGCGTCTGCAGTTCGGCAATGCGGTCAGCATTGGCCTCAATCGCTGAGCTGATGCGGTGGAGGACAGCGGCACGTTCGTGAGGGAGTTTTTTTGCCCATCCGGACTCTTCCACGGCTTTCAGGCCAGCAGCTACCGCGGCGTCCACATCCGCCGTCGTTGCTCCATGGAGGGTGGCGAATACCTCTGAGTTAGCGGGATTCACGGATTCGATCAGTGCGCCGCTGCCTCGGGTCCACACGCCGCCCACGTAAATTTCATCCCGCGTATCCACCAGGCTGTCCGTATTCATCATCGGCTTCCGTTCATCTCTCTGTCTTT
This sequence comes from Paenarthrobacter sp. GQ52, assembly GCF_059759005.1. Lineage (NCBI taxonomy): Bacteria > Bacillati > Actinomycetota > Actinomycetes > Micrococcales > Micrococcaceae > Paenarthrobacter > Paenarthrobacter sp. GQ52. The sequence goes on along the minus strand of NZ_JCAXEJ010000012.1, from coordinate 116,354 downwards.
CCCACGGCGTCAATTCATGCGTGCCGCTCAAGGGTGGTGCGTACCAATCCTGTGAACTACGTCATACAAAAAGAATATCAGTAGTAAGATACTTTCTGTCAAGATATTTAGGTTCAAAGTTAATGTGGCTTTGGATCTGCGTGCTCCAGCGCATCTCTATGGATCGGCTCGCTGGTGTGCGCCAAGGGCAGGCCTGAGCTCTGGCTCTTGGCAGCGATGATCTCCGCCATGATGGAGACCGCGGTTTCAGCGGGAGTGGAAGCGGAAAGGCCCAAGCCGATGGGCGAGCGGAGAGGTTCCACCGACCGATCAGTGTGGCCCAAGCCAATCAGCCGCTCCCGGCGGTCACTGGCAGTTCGGCGTGAGCCCATCGCGCCGATGTACGCAAAACCGTGTCTTAGGGCTACATCAAGGACCGGAACATCGAACTTGGCATCATGGGTCAACACACAGATAGCGGCATCAGGGGCGAGCCTGCCCAGAGCGATTTCTTCCTGCAGGTAGCGCGCCGGTTGATCGACCACGATCTCATGGGCTGCGGGAATACGCTCGGCTGTCGCGAACACAGATCGGGCATCGCAAACAGTGACGTGAAAGCCAAGGAAAGCCCCCAACTGGGCCAAGGAGGCGGAGAAATCGATGGCCCCGAAGATCAGCAGCCTACGGGCAGGACGGTAGACATCGATCAGCAAGGACAACGGCTTTTCGGTACCGGTATCCGCCAGGAGAGTGACCGACGTCGTACTTCCGGAGGCTATTGCCTCCTGGACTGCAACCCCGACGGCGCTGACGGCGTCGGGAGCAAGTGCGGTACCTTCAAACAGCTCTTCGACATCCGCAGTTTGCAGCACCACTTCGGATCGACCCACCAGGCCAGGTACGCCGTCGAAAATGGTGACCATGGCGCAGGGCAGATTTTCATTCAGCGCCCTCTGCAGTGAAGCAAACTGTGCGCAGGAGCCCGGAGCGTACTTTTGGATGAAGATCTCAACGCTGCCGCCGCACGTCAGCCCGATGCCGAACCCGTCGTCGTCTGAAATGCCAAATCGGTAAAGCTCCGGAACCCCGCTGGCGAGGACCCCGGCTGCTGCTTCGATCACACTTGCCTCAATGCATCCACCTGAAACGGAACCGACCGGCGATCCGTCTTCGGTGACAAGCATGGACGTTCCGACTGCCCGTGGCGCGGAGCCCTCCGTGCGGACCACCGTGGCCAAGGCGACATGTTGATCGCCCAGCAATGATTTCTCCAGCGCCTCCATCACCTCACGCATTTCCATCAGCCCCGCCTTGGCGCACACGCGCAGCGCGGATGCCGTTGTAGACGCGTTCAGGCGTCATGGGCAACGATGTCAGCTGTGCCCCGGTTGCGTCAGCGATGGCTTGGGCAATCGCTGGAGCAATGGGCAGCATGCCCCCTTCGCCCATCCCCTTGGTCCCAAAGGGTCCGGCCCCATGGCCCTGTTCCTGGGTAATGGAGGAAAAGCGCCGGGGAATGTCCTCAGCCAAAGGCACCCGATAGAGGAGCGCCTCACCATTCAGCAGCACACCGTCGTCGTAACGCAGTTCCTCGAAGAGTGCCTGCGCCAGCCCGAAGACCGCTGCGCCCTCGTCCTGGCCGCGGCAACCCAACTTGTTCACCACCTTGCCGGCGTCCCCACTGACCACCAGCTGCAAAAGCTCCACCCGACCGGTTTCCGGATCAACCTCCACTTCGGCAGCTGCCCAACCGATCTCCCAAAAAATGCAGGGTGCTTCCAGGGGTGCGCTGCTGGAGTTACGGACCTTGTAGTAGCCGTCCGCCGTAAACTCGAATCCCGTTCCGCCGAATCTGTCCATAATCAGCGGCGGGAGCTCATAGGTGATGCCTTCAGCATCGACGATGTGCCAGTTGTCCAAACGGATCGACTGCCGGTCCAGCATCAGGTGTTCGGCCGCCATGTCCAGAACGGAACACTTCACTCGCTCTGCAGCCTGCAGGACGGCATGACCCATGACTGCGATGCCCGAAGAGGCGTTGGTGCCTTGGTCGAAAGGGGTGTTGTCGGTGTCAATAGCGGCATACTTCACCCGCTTCGGATCGCATCCGAGCGTCTCCGCCACGATCTGGCACAACGCCGAATGACCGCCTTGGCCCATTTCCACCAGGGCGCAATTCAGGAACACATCGCCGTTGGTGGTCACCTTCACCCTGGCTTGGGCAGGCTTGTTGACGCCGCCACCATCTTTGATGCCGATGGCCACGCCCATGCCACGATTACTTGAGCGCGTACGGTCGCGATAACCGATGGCGTCCGCCACCAGGTTCAGGCCATGCCTAAGGTCCGAATCGATGGGCGTTTCTCCTGGTACGAACTCCTCCCCCAATTCCTTGGCGTTTTTTAGTCGAAGCTCAAGGGGATCAAAACCCAGCCGTTCGGCGATCAGGTCAACCTGGCGCTCACTGGCCCAGGTGGCCTGCGTTGCGCCGAAACCACGGTAGGCGCCGGCAGGAACGGAGTTGGTGATCACTGCTTGGCAAACGGAATCAATACGCTTCCAGCGGTAGGCCCCGGGCATCCGATAGCCCGCTTTCTCCGCCACCAGCGGGCTGGCATCCGCATAAGCCCCACCGTTGAGCAGCACACGCGACTTGCGCGCCATGAACTCGCCGTCAGCCTTGAGCCCCGATGTGACCGTGAGGATGGCGTCATGCTGGCTCAGTGTCAGGAAGACTTCCTCTGTGCTCATGCAGTAACGCACCGGCTGCCCACCCGACAACTGTGAGAGCCGGATGGCGATCGCCTCCGTTTTTGGGCCGTTCTTGGCGCCAAAGCCGCCGCCCAGGAGTGGGACGTTGACCCGAATGTCGTTTTCAGGCAGCCCAAAAACCCTCGCCAGTTCCTTGCGCATTGGGAAAGGGCTCTGAGTAGAGGTCCACACTTCGATTTCGTTCTCTGTCGCCTCGGCAACCGTGGCAAAGGGCTCCAGGTGCATGTGGTTCATGCGGGAGAAGGTAAAGGTGTCCTCGAAGATGTAGTCGCAATCCGCCCAGACGCTCTCCTCTCCCGTTTCGTAGCGGAATTCGTAGCTCACGTTGTGGGCAGTGTGTGCCGCTCCCGAGGCTCCATCGCCGTACTCGGGATAGGCGGCGAAGGGCTGGTCGGGAAAAATGGCGGGCGCGGAGGGCTCCATCGCTGCTCTCACATCAAAGACAGCCGGCAGTTGCCCGTACTCAACACGGATCAAATCCAGTGCTGCGAAAGCGGTGCGTTCGTCCACTGCGGCCACTGCAGCGACGACGTCGCCAACATAGCGGACCGACTCTGTGGCCACAATCGGCTGGTCTTTGACGTAGGTGCCGTACGAGTGCAGTCCGGTGATTTCCTCCCGGGTGACCACGGCAGTGACTCCTGGCAGGGAGCGGGCGGCCGAAGCATCGATGCTCAGAATCCGGGCATGCGCGTGCGGGCTTCGCAAGACCTTCGCGTGAAGCATCCCGGGCTTCACAATGTCCACCGTGTAGACGGCACGGCCGGTTACCTTCGCGGTGCTGTCCAGGCGTGGGTGGTCGCGTCCCACGATCGGCGCATCGTCCGGAGTGCAAGGATTCACGAACCCGGTCATTCGAAATCCTGATCCTGCTGCTTGTCTGAGGCCAGTTCTGCGGCACGCTCCACGGATTCCAAGATCATCTCGTAGCCCGTACAACGGCAGGTGTTCGAACTGATCCATTCCCGGATCAGGTCCCGGTCCGGTTGCGGATTCTGCCGCAGCAGCCCCGTGGTCAGCATCAGCATGCCGGATGTGCAGAAGCCGCACTGGAAGCCGCCACATTCCCTGAATGCCTGCTGTTGGGCACTCAACGTGCCGTCCTGGGCTGCCAAGCCCTCAACGGTTTCAACACGCGTACCGTCAACATCGAAGGCAAACGTGGAACACGCAGCTACAGGAAGGTCATCAACCAAAACAGTGCAGGCACCGCAGACACTGCGCTCACACGACGCACGGACCCCCTGTTTACCGCAGCTGTTGCGAAGCAGGTCCAAGACCGTGGCACTCGTAGGGACACGATGCCGTTCCGGGCTTCCGTTCAGCTCGAATTCAACCTTGTGGGTGAATGCTTGCTCGCTTGATTCCGGTGATTCAAGGTTCATGGCTGGCTATCCTTTCCTTTGGTTACCGGTTGCTTGGGCAAGGAGACGGCGGCAGAGAACGCCCACCAAGTGTCGGCGGTAGTCGATGGACCCCGCGTAGTCGCCCGCCTCGTCCGGAAGCTGAGCCGCCAAAACCCCGCCCACGGAGACCGGGTCAAGCTCGGCGATGTCAGTTGCCTCGGCAGTATGTGACAGCACGAAAGGCTGCCGGTATTCACTGCCACAGACAGCAGAAACGGTGAGGCCGGCCACAGGGTCCTTTCGTACAGCGAGGGACACGGTGCTCACCGGGCGCATTGACCGCTCGTAGCCGAACCACAACAGGGACGCAGTGTCGACGGCGACGGCGGTCAGAATGCCTGCGTTGCCAAGGTTCCGGTCCCGGAGTGAGTCCTGGTCCCACAGTGAGGAGACGGGCAGGGATTCAACGTCACCCCCTTGAAACTGCATCTGCCCACCCAGCGCCGCCAGAATGACAGGCATTTCGTATCTATATCGACGGGACAGGAGATTGCCTCCGAGGGTGCCGCGATAGCGGATTCGAACTGTGGCAATTGATCCCCAGGCTGCTGCCAGGGCAGGCAGGGTGGACAGTATTTCCGGGCTTCTGCTGCCTTCAGCGTGTCTCACCAAGGAACCAATGCGCAGAACCCCGGCATTATTCGATATGGCCCGCAATTCCTTGATCCGTCGCACGGAAATCAGCACCTCCGGCTCCAATCCCTCGCGGAATTGCGCCACCAGGTCCGAACAACCCGCCGCAATCACAGCCTCTGGATGCTGCTGGGCAAGGGCCACAGCAACTCCGAGCGAAGTGGGCTGATGCAACATAAAGGGTGGAAGGGCGGACTGGCTCTGGGCTATCAGCCCCGCCCCTAATTTCTGGCCTCGCATTGGTCAGCCTTCTTTCGCGTTCGCCCGGTAGGGGGCTTTTTGCCGGGCGGCCCGCAACAGGCCGCCCGGCACGGTTCGGGCCCGGACTATGCCGGGCGGTCGCCCTTCAGGGTGACCCGGTGCATCAGTCGGTAGTGCGGGTGGTAGTCCCCCACCGCATAATGTTGGGTGGATCGGTTGTCCCAGATCACCAGGGAGTTCGGTTCCCAACGGAAGCGAACCTGGTATTCCGGAGTCCTGGCGAGGTCGGTGAGCATGTTTCTCAGCGAGTCCCCCAGCTGGGTGGAAATGCCCGTAAGCCGGGTGGTGAACAACGCGTTGACGTAGACAAGCTTTCGACCGGTTTCCGGATGCTTACGCACAACAGGGTGCGTCATGGGTGGATACTTCCGCCGGGTCTCCTCGTAGCGCGCCTCGCCGTCGGGACCCTGGCGGACAACTCCGGTGAGTTCCTTTTCCCAGTCGTGCACCCCCTCAAGCCCGTCAATGACGCTTTTCACGTTCTCCGGCAGAGCGTCATACGCGGCAGTCATACTCGCCCAGAGCGTATCTCCGCCGCACGGAGGAATTTCCTGGGCGTGGAGGCAGGTAGCGGAATTCGGCGTCGCCTGCCAGGTCAAGTCCGAGTGCCAGACGTCGGTCCCCGCAGCCCGGCCACGCGACTCCAGCACCTCAATGTGCGGATATTCGGGGAGGGAGGGGAAGAACGCACTTACTTCCTGGGGGTCGCCGAAAACCTTGGCGAATTCGATTTGATCATCCGGCGTGATGTGCTGATCGCGGAGAAACAGTACTTGGTGCTCGAGGAAAGCTTCCCGTAGTTCCGTCCGGCATTCCGGGGTGATCTCTTCACGTAGATCCAATCCATGGATGTACGCCCCGATGGTGGGTGTTGCTCGTTCCAGGGTGAATGTTTTGAACTGTTGATCGTTGCCGCTCATGGTAGTTCCTTCCTTTGTTGGCGTTTGATACAGCGGAATGCTTTGTGTCACTCCGAATACGTGGATGCGGGGACCTCATCAGCCCCGATCGCATCGCTGCGTCTCCCAGCCCGCGATGCCTTCTTTCGTATGACCCGACCGAGCAAAACAGCGCAAGTGATGGACACCGTTCCAGCGACGAAGACGTAAAGCGACGTCGAGACAGACGCATTTGTCGCAGCAAACAGGGCACCGGCAATAAGGGGTGCAATGGCGCTGCCGAAGAGATTGCCAAGAGTAGTAGCCAAGGACAACCCGCTATAGCGGACCTTTGCGTCAAAGGCGGTTGAGAAGTATGCCGGTGACAGTGCCCATGGGATATAGACGGCCACCGTTGCCGCAACGTAGCACACGGCGATGAGGCCATAAGTGCCCCCATCAAGGGCAAAATACAGGGGGAAAGCAACGATGACGATGAGCGCAAGGCCCCACAAGTACACCCGCTGCCCGCCGAATTTGTCTGAGAGCGCACCGGCGATCGGGGTAACTACAAAGCCAATCGCGGAGGTGACGATCACCAGGACCAACATCGCCGTCGAGTCCAGGTCTCCGGACTTCCCTGCGTAAACAAAGTTGTACACGGTGATCAGGTAGAAGAAGATTCCCGGTGCCAGACTGGCGCCGGCTACAAGGAACACTTGCTTGGGGTGTGTCCGAAGCACCTCGACTACAGGCAGACGCACAACGCCGTGGTCAGCCTTGACTCGATCGAACTCCGGGCTCTCCGCGACCTTCACACGAATAACCAGGCCAGTGATAACCAGTACCGCGCTGAGCAGGAACGGAACCCGCCAGCCCCAGGCCATGAAGGCGTCCTCCGACATCGACTCCAGGGGTATATACAAGGTCATAGCCAGGATCAGCCCGACTGCAACGCCTGCCTGCGGCCAGCTGCCGAAATAGCCTCGCTTGCCTTCGGGGGAATGTTCGGTAGCCATCAGTACTGCACCGCCCCACTCTCCCCCGAGTGCGAATCCTTGGGTCAGCCGCAGTACGACCAGCAGAATCGGGGCGAACACGCCTATCGAGTCGTATGTGGGCAGTAGTCCAATGGCTACTGTGGCAATCCCCATGATCAGGATGGTGAGGACCATCATCGGCTTCCGGCCTGCCCTGTCACCGAAGTGGCCGAAGACGATGGCCCCAAGGGGACGGGCGACGAAGCCGGCCGCGAAAGTCGAGAACGCAAGCAGGGTCCCGGTTGTCGGGTCGAAGCCAGGGAAGAAGAGGTGGTGAAAAACGAGCACCGCTGCGGTGCTGTAGATAAAGAAGTCGTACCACTCGATAGTCGTGCCGATGAGGCTCGCGAAGGCGACCTTCCTCGGAGAACTCGCGCCCGATGGTTGTGCGACCACTGCACTCATATTGTGCCTCCAGGTAATTTTGCGAACAGTCGGCCCCGCAATGCGTGGACCCTGGTGATCAGGGCTGCCTTAGGCACCTGTCTCAGAATGAGCTTTGAAGTGATGCAGATTACTTCAGTAGTCATTATCTTATGACTGAGATGCTTTGTGCGCAAGATCTCATTTCTCATGGAATGCGGCCGGAAAACTCAGGCAGTAAGTGGACTGGAGGGCGCGCGGCCCCTCACTGCGGCGTGGGAGCGATGAGGCCCCTGGCAATCTGTTCAAGAATTTCCTGGATGCCGCGGATGTCCCGGAGGAACGGGGTGCGGACAACGCTGCTGATCACGTGCAACGCCGCTTTCACCCTGGTCCTCACCACTTCCTGATCGGCGCCGGGGTAAACGTCCTGGACCAGCGAGGCCACATCGGTGATGTAGTCCCCCTGGGCCTCCATCAAGTTTCGCAACTCCCGTTCGGGAAGGTGCGGACGTTCGGACACTGCCAATTGCAGGAATTCAGGGCTTCCCAAGGAGAACGCAATGTATGAGGAAAGGATGCGCTCCAGCGCCTCGGCCGCATCAGCGGCTTCAGTGAGAGCCCGCGACATGTCCATCCACCGCACTTCCTTGGCGCGATGCAGTGCTGCGGCAAGCATTTCCGCCTTACTGTCGAAATGGCGGTAAATGCTGGGACCCGCCACTCCAACTTCAGCGCCGATGTCGTCAAGGCTGACGGCGTCAAACCCGTTCGCAGCGAACTGCCGGATTGAGGCTGCCAGCAACGCCTCGCGGCGGGTGCGCGGCAAGTCAAGGGGCCCGCTACGGTGATTCGCCGCCGCTTTGATCGGGGGCATTGGCATGACCAGTAGTGTGCGGGCGAGCGTGGTCAGCTGGGATTCTTCGTCCGCGCTGGAGAGCCGGTTTGGGTCGTGCGACACACTGATCATTGCCGCAAACATGGCCCACGCGCGCAGGTCCGCCTCGGCAGCGGGCAGAGCGGAGCTGCCGGACTGCAGCTTGCCACTGATGGCGAACTTGATACCGCTGGCAATATCGAAGCGGATGGCAGGCGGGAGATGGCGGGATTCACGCTCCCACAGGACACCATTTTCCCGGTGCACCAGGATGGCCCGCCCCAGCGCCGTGATCAACTGTTCGAGGTCGCCGTCGGGCGTCTGGGTGATGCTATCCAAAACGGGCTCGAGGCTGGCCACCACTGCCTCGCGAAGAAGCTCACCCTTGCCCGGGAAATGTCTATAGAGGGCGGATGGCTGCACTGCCATCGCCTTGGCTACATCGGTCATGCTGACCTGGGGATATCCCTTCTGCGCGAAGAGGTCACCTGCAGCAGCAAGAATCAGGGCGCGCCGGTTCCGCGGCCTAGTGCCGCGCTCCGGGGCGGTGGAGGACTTTTTCATGTTCACAAGATTAGTCGCATTCACTTATTGCGCAATAGCCCGCCACGTGCCAAAGTTTAAGAACAACCTGCGGATCACTGAACTTCACTTACGGAAACGCCAGCTGACGCGAGACAGCGATGCCTCACCCTGGCAGACACGCGAAGGTTCCTCCGCAACACAAGCACCGGCCAAAAGTACTTCACAGCCGATGCCGATTCACTTACGGGACGCCAAGGTGGCTCGTAGACCAAGAGAAACAACGCAAGAACGAGACACCCCGATGGACAGGTTTTCCCGGGCGCCAGCGGCGCCCCTTCCGCGAGTTTCCATCCCACGCGATAACTCAAAGCACCGTCCCAACCCAAAGTTCAGTGCCGTGACAAAGGAGTCCCACATGAAACGACGTGCAATAGTCGCTGTTGCCGCACTTTGCGGCTTCGCAGCTCTGACAGGCTGCAGCTCCGGGAATGACGCCCCCAACGCCTACGCCGTTAAGACGGACATTCCAACGGCAGCAGCAATGGAGCCGGCAATCCTGGACGCCGCCCGCAAGGAAGGCTCGCTATTGGTTTACGGCGAGGCGAATGAGGCGACCATGAAACCGGTCCTGGCTGCGTTCCAGAGCCAGTACCCCGATATCAAGACCAGCTACATCAGCCTCGGCGGAACCGAAAGCTTCCAGCGCTATCTCAACGAGAAAGCCACCGGCGGAAAGACGGCGGACGTCATCGTCAGCCTCCAAGGCGCGAACTTCCTGGATCTGGTCAAGCGTGGTGACATCCAGGACTTCACACCACCTGCTGCGGCGCCGCTGCCCGACTTCGCGAAACTCGCCCCCGGTGTCTTCGCAATGGAACTGAACCCGGTCATGGCGTTGATCAACACCACTCTCCTGCCCGAATCCGAACAGCCCGATTCCCTTGAAGCACTCGCCAAGATGTCCGGCGACCCCAAGCTCACAGGCAGGATCGTCACCTATGACGGCACTACGGAGTTTGGCTACACGGTTAATCACGCCTACATAGCCAAGGCGGGAGAGGCCGGATGGGACGTCCTGGATCAACTCGGACAGAACACCAAGGTGGAAGCCAGCGCAGGTCCTATGTACAACAAACTTCTGCAGGGCGAGTACACCATGTCCTACTTCCAGTCCGGCGCTACCCGGCCGCTCCTCACAGGCGCTACCGCGAAGGTGCTGAACTACAAGTTCTTCAAGGATGGATCGCCCTTCATGCCCCGCGGTGCCGGAGCAACAACCGGGGGTAAGTCACCCAACGCCGCCAAAGTGTTCCTCAACTTCCTGATTGACAAGGCAGGCCAGACGGCCGGTTGCGCCGGCGGGTTCGCACCGTACCTGGACGGTGTGGACTGCCCGGTGAACCTCGCGAAGGTTACAGAGCAATTGGGTGCAGAGAACATCAACATCGCCACCTGGGATGAGGCCCTGGTGAACGATGCGCCGGCCTTCAAGAACCGCTGGAAAGAAGCATTCGGGCGATGAGCATCTCCACCCTTACAGACCCCAAGGCCCCGCCCCCGCCGCCGCCGGGTGTTGGAAACATCAAGCGGGCATGGCTGCCGGAGAAAGTCATCCACTACGGCGTCTGGATCCTCGCAGTCCTGCTGATCCTCGGCCCGATCGTGCCGATCGTCTGGTCATCACTGTGGTCCACGCCGCTCTACGAGGGCGGCGGCAGCGGCACCCTGGACAACTTCCGTAAACTGGCGACCGATCCACTTTGGTGGTCAGCCGTCGCCAACAGTCTCCAGTTCGCCGTCTTCGCCACCATCGGCTCAGTTCTGGTTGGAACCACAGTGGCCTTGTTGGTAGCCCGCACCGACCTCCCGCTGCGGAAGCTCTACTCAGCCCTGATCGTCCTGCCCTTGGTCCTGCCTGGACTAGTGCTCATCGTCGGCTGGCAATCAATGTGGTCGAAAAACGGATATGCCACACATCTGCTGGAACAGTACACACCGTTCACTGTCCCCTTTGACCTCTACAGTGTTGCCGGAATGGTGGTCATGGGTACTGTCCTCGGCTCGCCTGTGGTCTATCTCTTTGCCCGCGGGACGCTGTCCTCAGGTGATTCCACACTCGAGGAAGCGGCCCGTTGCAGCGGCGCCGGTCCCTTCCGTGCCTTGATCACGGTGACTCTGCCGTTGCTGCGCCCGGCACTACTCAACTCCGGGCTGCTGGTCTTCGCGTTGGCGCTGGAAACGCTGGGAATTCCGCTCATCCTTGGTACTTCCAAAAACATCGACATGATGTCCACGTACCTGTACCGGCAGTGGACCGGAAGCGCCGACGGCGGTGGAGGAGTTCTGCCTGCAGGAGCGGTCATGTTGTTGCTCGCCGTCACTTTGCTGCTGTTGCTGCGCAACCGCCTGGCCGGCGACCTCGCCCGCTTCACCACCACCGGCGGCAAGTCATCCAGGCCGGCAAACGTCGTCAAATTAGGCGCCTTTGGCTGGTTGCTGTCCGCCGGCGTCGGAATTGTTCTGGGTTGCGCAACCCTGGTGCCGCTCAGCGGGGTGGTTCTCGCCTCCGTCACCGCTGTTCTGACCCCCGCGATCAACCCGTTCAGCCTGCTGACGCTTGACCACTTCTCCGCGATTTTGACCAACCCGCTCTACACCGGAGCTATTGGCAACAGCTTGCTGATTGCCACAGTCGGCGCTGCCATCGCGACGGCCTGCATCGCCGTCATCGCCTTGGTTGCCCACCGTTCCAGCTTTCGGTTCCGTGGATCCCTGGAGCACATCGTGCTTTATCCCCGTGCCGTCCCGGGCTTGATCACCGGCATGGCCTTCTTCTGGACGTTTGCCATCCTGGACCAGTCCGGAACTTTCAGGGCCACACTTTGGGCGGTGGGTATCGCTTTCGGGGTGCGGGCGCTAGCCATGGGCTACGCCGCGTTCTATCCCTCACTTGCCGCACTGGGTGCGGACCTGGACCGCGCCGCGCGCTCGGCCGGGGCGGATTGGTGGACGGCGATGCGCACCATCATCCTCAGCCTCCTGAGGCCAGCCATGGGCATCTCATATGTCCTGCTGTTTGTAGCAATGCTCAACGAAGCCGACGCCGCAGTTTTCCTGGTAACCCCTGAAACCCAGGTTCTGGGACTGGCCATGCTTCAGATCGCAGCAAATGGCCTCGGCGGCACCGTGGCCGCCCTCGGAGTCATCCAACTCGTCATCACCGCAGCTGTCCTGGGCGCAGGACGCATTCTGTTTGGAGTTCGCCCTAATGTCTGATCTGGTCATCACCAATCTCACCAAGAAGTTTGGCCGTCTGACGGTCCTGGACAACGTTTCGGTGACAGCCACCGACGGACAGATACTGACGTTGCTTGGGCCAAGCGGCTGCGGCAAATCCACAACGCTCTGGTCCATCGCAGGACTGCTCAAGCCGGACGGCGGCAGCATTGTTGTGGGCGACCAGACCTTGTTCAACCACGATTCCTCCGCCTTCCTGCCGCCGGAACGCCGCGACTGCGGCGTGGTTTTCCAGTCCTATGCCGTGTGGCCGCATATGAAGGTCCGCGACAATGTGGGCTATCCGCTGCGGCTGCGACGCTACAAGCCCGAGGCACTACGCAGACGCGTCGATGAAGTGCTCGAGCTGGTTGACCTCTCTGATCAGGCAGACCGCTATCCGCATCAGCTCTCCGGCGGTCAGCAGCAACGAGTGGCGCTGGCGCGCGCCTTGGCTTTCCCTCCGCGCTTGCTGCTCCTGGACGAGCCGTTTTCCAATCTTGATGCCAAGCTGCGGGAACGTACCCGCGATTGGTTGCTTCAGTTGCAACGCAAGATTGGCGTGACCACGGTGTTTGTGACCCACGATCAAGACGAAGCCCTGGCAATGAGCGACAAAATTGCTGTCATGTCGGCCGGAACCGTCCGGCAGATTGGTACGCCGGAGCAGATCTACAACGATCCTGCCGATCTCTTTGTTGCTGATTTTGTTGGCACCAGCAACTTGCTGGAGGGAACAGTGATTGGCCGCTCAAAGGGAATCCTGACGATCAAGATCGACGGGTTGGACCAAGCGATCCACGTACCATCCGCCATTGATTCCGACGGCGTCGTGGTTGCCGTTCGTCCGGAAGCGCTGGCGTTGTTGCCTGACGATGCGTCGTCTGACGGCTACGAAATGACTGTCAACGGGCCCGTCCTTGAGAGGTCCTATCACGGCCACCATTTCCGGTACAGGGTGGGCGTCGGCGAGCAGTCCTTGGTGGTCGAAACCCGTGAGCGCACGGATTCCCCGCACGTTCGCGTGGGCATTCCACGGGACGGGTACAAGTTGTTCCAGCCCCGCACTGCCAAGGCGCCCAAGGCCGCACAGTGATTCCCGTCGGATCAAGCTACCCCATCAGAATCGACCTTTTCAGCGACACTATTACCCGGCCAACAAAAGCTATGCGCCAGGCCATGGCCAACGCCGAAGTCGGGGACGAACAAAAGGGTGAAGACCCCTCCACCAACGAACTGGTTGCCCTGGCACGGGAGCTCCTGGGCAAGGAGGAAGCTGTCTTCCTGCCATCAGGAACGATGTGCAACCAGATCGCCTATGCTCTGCACTGCCGCCCTGGCGACGCGATTCTTGTTGACGAGACTGCGCATTCGCTGTGCCATGAGGAAACCGGGGCGCCCGCCCTGGCCGGTGCCCTGTACAGGCCGATCAAAGCAGACCATGGCGTGTTCTCGGTTGCCCAGCTTGAAGCGGCGCTCCGCCCCGAGGGGAGATCATTCGCCCGGAATGCGGTGCTCTCCATAGAGCAGCCGTCCAACCTCGGAGGCGGCACATGCTGGTCGCTGGAGGGCATCACGTCAGTGACGAACGTGGCACGGGCTCAACAGATCAAAACCCACATGGATGGCGCCCGCCTGCTCAATGCGGTGGTGTCCACCGGCGTATCTGCCCACGCTTTTTGTGCCCCGTTCGACTCAGTCTGGCTGGACCTCAGCAAAGGACTGGGCGCCCCAATAGGAGCCGTGCTGGCAGGCGACGCTGATTTCATCAATGAGGCCTGGCGGCTCAAGCAACGGTGGGGCGGCTCCATGCGTCAATCAGGCATTGTGGCGGCAGCGGGTACGTTTGCCCTCCGCAACAACGTGGACAGGCTCGCAGACGACCATGGGAATGCCCGCCTGCTGGCTGAACTGCTTGCTGTCAACCCTCATATTTCGATCGATCCGCTAACAGTCCAAACAAATATTGTCCTCTTTGACCTGGTCGACTTCCCTGTCACCGCGCACGTGCTGGTGGATCGCCTGCTGCAGACCAGCGGGATCCGGATGGGCGCCTTTGGCCCGTCCACGATTCGTGCCGTCACCCATCTGGACGTTGACACGGAAGACGTACGCCTCGCCGCTGACGCGCTCAGGGAATTGCTGGACGAAACCTACTCGCTGCACGTAAGCCCAAGGAGCAACTAACATGACCATCACTTTTGATGTGGCCGACCGCCCCGTACCGTACAGCGTCAGCCGCGCGGCCCGGACAGGCGACGACGTCACCGTGCTGCTCAATGCACGTGTTGTTGATCCCGAGTCGGGGACGTCCGGTTCCCTGAGCGATGTGTGGCTAAAGGCAGGACAGATCTCCCGTATTGTTCCTGCCGGCAGTGAACCGGGCATGGGCAGCGTCCTGGATCTTAAGGGCAGGTTCGTGGCCCCCGGACTCATGGATGCCCATGTTCACTTGGCCTTCGATGGTGGTGATGACCCGAAGGGAACCTATCAGGGCAGCAGCGATGACGAGATCGTTGCGCAGGTGGTGGCGAATGCGCGGATTGCGCTTCGTGCCGGAATAACCACGGTACGGGACTGCGGGACACCCAGGCACCTGCTTGCTCCCATGAGGGCAGCCCTGGGCATGGTGTCCGATGTCGCCACCGTGGTTCATTGCGGTGCGCCGATCTGCCGCGTGGGCGGGCACGGTCACGACATGAACGGAGAGGTACGCACCCGTGAGGATATCGAGGCCATTATCGCCGAACAGCACGCGGCCGGCGCCACCTGGATCAAGCTCATGGCCAGCGGCGGCGGATTTACTCCCGGAACCAGTCCAAGCGTCTTTGAATTCGATCCCGTCCTGCTCCGGGAGGCGGTGGTCATCGCCGGCTCCTACGGCATGAGGACTGCAGCCCATGCCCATGCCAGTTCCTCAATGGCCGCATGCATCGAGGCACGCGTGCACTCCCTGGAACATGCCTCGATGCTGGGGCCGGACGAGCAGTGCGCTCCCGATCGCGAGCTGTTGCGAAGGGCGGCCGATGCCGGGATCCATATTGTGCCCACCGTCATTTCAGCGGACATCGTTTCCCGGCAGTTGCGAGAGGGCCACCCAGTACTATCCAACCCCCAGGACCGCAATGTGGTGGCGCGGTTGGAATCGCGGTTTACCAACGTGACCGAGTTCCTCCGCTCCGGCGTGTCAATCGTGGCAGGGACGGACGCCGGCCCTGCCCACGTCACCTTTGATCTTCTTGCCCGCGAGTTGGAACGCTATGTCGACGCCGGACTGGCAGCACAGCATGCACTGAAATCTGCCACGTGTGAAGCCGCCGACATGCTTGGGATGGAGACGCAAGTGGGTCGCATCCGGCCCGGTCTGTGGGCCGACCTCATCGTCACGGCGGAGGACCCCATGCAGGACATCAGCACTCTCGCAACACCCCTTGGAGTCCTCAAGCGAGGACTACTGATCTCCCAATAACTGCTCGCGCCACCCCTGAACCACCAACACACCCTTAAGGCATCCCATGAACCTGACCCCAGTCAATGATGACTTGGCGGCGAAGACCGTCCCGCCCCTCGACGACCCCCAGCTGGAAGCACTTGCTGTGATAGAACGCCGTGTCCTGTGGCTTGCGACGTCCATCATCCACCACGCAAACAAAGTGCGGCCCAACACATCCGGCATCAAGGTGGGCGGGCACCAAGCCTCGAGTGCCTCCATTGCCACGATCATGACCTCGCTCTGGTTCGGGCAGCTCCGCGCCGAGGACCGTGTCTCGGTGAAGCCCCACGCCTCGCCGGTGCTCCACAGCATCAACTACCTGTTGGGCAGCTTGGATGAAAAGTACCTCACGACGCTGCGTGAGTTCGGCGGGCTGCAGAGCTACCCCAGCCGTTCCAAGGATCCGGATCCCGTTGACTACTCCACTGGCTCTGTCGGTATCGGGGCCACCGCGCCGATCTGGGGTGCCATCTCGCGGCGTTACATCGAGACCGTAAGCGGCACACCGAACCGTGGGCGCCAGTACTCGCTGGTCGGCGACGCCGAACTGGACGAGGGCGCTGTCTGGGAAGCCGTGCTGGACTCGAATGTTGCGGATCTCGGCGAGATCGTCTGGATCGTAGACCTGAACAGGCAGTCCCTTGACCGGGTGGTGCCAAACATTGCCGCGGGCAAGATTGAGCGCCTCTTCGCGGCCGCTGGTTGGCAGGTCATTACCGTGCGTTTCGGCCATCTTTTGGAAAGTCTCATGGCCAGGCCAGGAGGCGATGCACTCCGGGCACGCATTGTTGACATGTCCAATCCCGAATACCAGCGGCTTCTGCGTTGCTCCGCCGAGGAGCTGCGCCGCAGGCTCCCGGGTGAGGGCGCCGGGGGTGCGGCCATCGCGGAACTTATTGCCGGCGTCGAGGACCAGATCCTGACCCGGGCCATCAGGAACCTGGGCGGGCACGACCTTGCCGCGTTGCGCGAGGCCTACGCGCAGATCGATGACACCCGCCCCACCGTCATCATCGCCTACACCGTCAAGGGCAACGGGCTGCCCACCGAAGGCCATCCGCAGAACCACTCCTCGCTGCTTACTATCGATCAGTACCGACAACTCGCCCACGGAATGGGCGAGAACCCCGACGCGCCTTGGACGCGGTTCGACCCCGCAAGCACCGAAGGGCAACTGGTGGGAATGACGGCCGAAACCCTTCAGCGCTCCGCGCAGCCTGCTGTCGCCCCGCCCTCAGTACCGGCAGATTTCGGCAGGACGCCCTCGGGCACGGCAACCACGCAGGCGGCTCTGGGCCGTACCCTGCTGGACGTCACCCGTGCGGCGCCCGATGTGGCGCGCCGACTGGTGACCGTCAGCCCGGACGTGAGCTCCAGCACCAACCTCGCCGGCTGGCTGAACAAGGTGGGCGTCTGGTCAGTGGAAGAGCGCCGGAACTGGTTCAGCGACGATACCGAGACGGTCATGCACTGGCGTGAAAAGCCCACAGGGCAGCACATCGAACTCGGCATAGCCGAGGTCAACCTTGTCAGCCTCTTGGGCGAGCTTGGCGCAACCTGGAGCCGTTGGGGCCAGCCGTTGTTCCCGATCGGCGTGCTCTATGACCCATTCGTTGAGCGTGCCTTGGAACCTTGGTCCTACGGTATCTACGCCGGGGGGCAGTCAATCCTGGTAGGGACGCCGTCGGGCGTGACATTGGCGCCCGAGGGCGGTGCCCACCAGTCCATCAAGACGCCTTCCATCGGACTGGAACAGCCCGGCTGCACCAGCTACGAACCGGCCTTCGCGATCGACGTCGAGTGGACGTTGCTCGCCTCCATGTCCCAACTCGGACGCTCGGACGGCAAATCCGCGTACCTGCGTCTTTCCACAAAACCCGTCGACCAGCAACTGGCCGCCGTCCCGGAGGATCCCGCCGCCCGTGAGCGTCGCCGTCGCCAAGCGGTGGCTGGCGGCTACATGCTGCGCGCGGCCGCGACGCCGTCGGCGACGATCGTCGCCATGGGCGCCCTGGTCCCGGAAGCGCTTGCGGCCTCCGAGCGGCTCGCCGCCCAAGGCACCCCCGTGGACGTTGTCTGCGTTACGAGTCCCGGCCTTCTGTACGAAGCATTGCAGGGACGCAACGGGCAGAAGCAGGACGCACCGTCCTGGATTCTGGATCAAATCCTGCCCTCTGAGCGTGCCGTCCCCATGGTCACCGTGCTGGACGGTCACCCCCACACACTGGCGTTCCTCGCCAACGTGCACCAAGTCAGAAGCCGCAACCTCGGCGTCGATACCTTCGGCCAGGCGGGCGGTATTGACGACGTCTACCGCTACCACGGGGTGGACACCGACAGCATCGTCCGCGCTATCCTTGACCTGCTTTAGTGACAGCTAGTCAGGCATTGCCCGCACAGACGTGATGTGGTTGTCCCGCTTTGTTGACACTGCAACAGACAGGTGCCTTGCTTCATATTCACGGTGTGTATGGACTTAATAACTAAAAGACCTTTATGATCACGGCAACAGCTAAATTTGCTTACACGCAAAGCCTGCTGGAGCTGTAAAGAAACGCCTACTTGGCGATAGCTCAGTATCGCAAATCAGCCATAAATGACTCGCAGTAATTCCGTTCGCACCCGGGTCTCCCGCCAATGAGGCAATTGGCGGGAGACCATTTTATGTTTTATGAGAGAGCGCCCCTTGAGCACGTCACCTGATACGCCTATGCCCAGCCCCAAAGCGGGGCACCCCCGAAGGTCCCTCTTTTCCCGATCCAGCCGAACCGTCATGGTCGGCATTTTTTGTGCCTCCTTGGTACTTACCGGCCAGACGGCAGCAACAGCCGCCGGCGAAACAGAAAATGCCGTGACATTCACCGACGTACCCGCAGGCATGATGTTTGCGAAAGAAATGTCCTGGCTGGCAAATGAAGGCATCTCCACCGGCTGGTCCGACGGAACATACCGTCCTTTGACCGCCATCAATCGCGATGCAATGGCCGCGTTCCTCTACCGGCTGGCAGGATCGCCGGAGTTCACGGCACCAAGCACCTCCCCGTTCCAGGATGTCAGCCCCGGCCAGCAGCACTACAAGGAAATGGCATGGCTTCACCAGGAGGACATCTCCACCGGGTGGGATGTGGGAAACGGTAAACGGGAGTACCGCCCTACGGCCCCGATCAACCGCGACGCCATGGCGGCCTTCCTCTACCGCTTTGAAAACAAGCCTGATTTCCAGGCACCAGCAACGCCACCCTTCTCTGACATCACCAGCACGACGCAGTTCTACACCGAGATTTCCTGGCTCCATGCGAAGGGAATCGCTACCGGTTGGGATAACGGAGACGGCACGGCTTCCTACCGCCCGCTCTCACCCATCAACCGTGACGCCATGGCGGCATACTTGTACCGCTTATCTTTGCCCCCTGCAGCGGATGGTGTTGTGACCTCGCCGGATACCCTGGTGATTGATACCAACACCTTGGCACAGGAATACGTTCAGGGCGATACAACCATCACGTTCAACTCCGTGGGTGCGGGAGCACCGGATATCGACCCCGGCAACGTGCTTGTTTCTGGTTTCTCGGACTTTACTCCGGACGGAATGTTGGTTCGCGTCCAGCAGGTTACTAATGCTCCGGACGGAAAACAGACAGCTGTTGTCCAACAGGCCACCCTGCCGGACGCCATTTACGACACCAACGGTTTGGTCACCCCCACCACCACCATCGTGAAGCAGGAGTTCATTCCAGCGGATGGTGTGGACATTGTTGATAACGGGCAGGCCTCCGCGGCTCCCTTGAACCGTAACGGCGGTCGAATTCCAGCGGACGAGTTGGCCACCCCAAGTGACGTGTCCCTGCCCATCTTCGAGAAAACGTTCAAATTCTCTGACACCCTGAGCAAATCCGTCACAGGAACTGCGTGGAAGACCGTGGATGTGGAGGGCACCGGAACTCTGGCACTCAGCAGTGAAGTCGGTGTTGATTCTGCTGTCAACGCAGAAGTGGATATTCACTGGGCGTCACTGAAGGAAGCGAAGTTCACGCTGGACACTGGTTTGTCCGCCGAAACAACTGCACGCGCAACGGGAACGCTGACCGGAACCGCGGAAAAGAACCTTGGCACGGTCAATACCTGGGCGCATATCCAAGTTGGCCCAGTCCCTGTAGACATTCAGTTCATCTCCTCAATCGACCTCAAGGCCAAGAGCGAATGGACCGCAGATACCTACGTCACGGCTGCAGCATCTGCAACCACTACGGTTGGCATGTCCTACAAAGACGGCAACTTCCAGCCCGTCGCAGAGTACGGCGGCAACGCCGAAGCTACCTTCCAAGGCCCTCAGCTGACCAGTGAATCTTCAGTAACCATCGGACCCACACTGACCGCAAAGCTGTATGGAATCGCGGGACTTACGGGTGGATTCGACGCATACGCCAACTACGCCACCGGCCCGGAAACCTGTGCACACGAGGTAGGCCTGGCTGGCCGCATAGGCGTGATCGCCGGCGTCGAGGTCTTCGGCATGAAGCTGACAGACGAGTGGAAGAAGGAGATCACCAAGAACCTGGTTCTTTGGGAAGGTAACCTCTGCAAGCCCACACCGCCCGTTGGCGACGTCTCTGAGGAAGTATTCGGCGACGGCATCGCCGTGGAAGAAGACGGCGGAGCAGGTGACTCGTCCCAGTGGGGCAGGGCAACTGACTATGGTCCCGGTGGCGCCGCATGGATCCTGTCCACGGGCAACATGCAAAACTCCGTTGGCACACCTGAACAGCAGGCGTCCAGCGATCTGGGAACACCAGGAAACGCCACGCTGTCCAACTTCATCGGCGATCTGCCCACTTTTGATGCAGCCTCCTACTGGGCCAAAATCGTTCCTTCAGGCGACACCCTCCATGTTCGTTACTTCTTTGCCAGCGAGGAATACCCCGAATACGTGGGCAGCGCCTACAACGACGTCATGGGCGTCTTCGTCAACGGAACCAACTGCGCGTTGGTACCCGGTACCCAGAGCCCAATCAGTGTAAACAACGTCAACGATCACACGAATGAAAGTTATTACATTGACAATGCCGCCGGAGCAAGCGGATTCAACACCGCCATGGACGGGATGACCACCGCCCTCACATGTTCGGTTCCCGTGCAACCGGGCGTACCAGTCACCGTGGAAATTGCCGTTGCTGATACCAGTGATGGCATCCTCGACAGCGCCGTAGCGCTGCTCGACGGAGGCATCTGGTCCGACTAAGCGTTTAGAGAAAGACGAAAGGGCCCTCCGCCACATGGCGGAGGGCCCTTTTTCAGCGAAGTGAAATTCGACGACGACGGTCGGTTCCGCAGCGAAGGTCCCGGTTGAGCCTGCGGTCGCCGTGGTAGAGGATCGATTCCCAATCAACTTCCTCGGCCGTTTTGGGGACAACCAACGATTCGGGCTTTGCTTTCGGTTTGGGCGTCACGTAAAGCCAATTGACTGCTCCCAGGACAACATCCACCGCCGAGTTCCACAAGCCGATATACGACTGGATGCACATCATGGCCAACACTGCATTCAGTGAGGCGAAGGCAACGTTGCCCCAATTCCCCTGCTGGGCGTCCCTCCAAACGGTCAGTACCGAGAACGCGACGATTGCGTAAGGAATCAGGACATAAATGGCGGGGGCGGCTGTCCGGTCCTTGACCTTGGGGGTTCGGACAAAGGGGATCTTGTCCCCCGTCAGTCCTTGCTGGAGTGATTTCAGGACGCCGGCGAGGTTGACCGGCAGCAGGATGAGGTTGAAACCGTATATCCGGAAGATGTCGCTAAAACGATGGCCGCAATCGCGAAGGTCTGAACCCATGCATAGGAAGTACGGCAGGGCAGCTATAAAGACTGCAGGACTAAGGAGCCTGCTGTCATAGGGATAAGCCAGCAGGAAAAGGAGCCCGAAGCTGGCCCAGGTAATCGACGCCATGTAGTTCACGCGCAGGAGAACTTCGCGGATGAGTATTCTTTGCCGCTGGTTCCGCCGCTGCGAAAGTTGGTTCCAGAGCTTGGGAAGGATGAGCAAGCCACCGTTGGCCCAGCGTCGACGCTGCACCACCAGTGAACCGAAGTCCGGTGGTGTTGCACTGTAACTCAGGCGCTCCGGATAATTTACGAGCGTCCAACCGTGAGTGCCCAGGTCAATGCTGGATTCGGTGTCCTCAATGACGGTGCGGTCCTGGATATAGGTGCGGATTTCGAACCCGCCAACCGTCTCAACTTCAACGATGTCCTCGAGGGCGCGCTTACGGATAATCGCATTGGCACCCACCCAGAAAGTGGCTCCATAGTACGTCATGCCTTGGTGCAGAATGTGCTGGATATCCGTGGTGGCACCGGCAATCCTCTCAATCCGGGTAGGTGCACCCCGGAATGAGGAATACGGTGTTTGCGTCACTGCCACACGCTCGTTACCCGCAGATTCCAGGAAGTACACCAAGCGCAGGCAATAGTCCCGCAGCAGCAGGGAATCAGCATCCAAGGTCAGCAAATAGGTACTGTCCGGAACCAACAGATCGTCATCACGTGGCACCAGGGATGGACGCAGAACCATGCCTCCAGCAGTCTCTTCCCGCCGCCAACGTTTTCCCATGAGGGAAATGTAGGCGTTGAGGTTCATGGCCTTGTTGGCTTCGTGGGACAGACTGGCATACCTTTTACGCTCAAAAGTCTCGGTTTGAACGTTGAAAATCCACGTGAGCCTCAGGTAAAGCTGTTCCATCCGCTCCGGGTTTGGAGCCGTGTTCTGCGCCTCCGCTGCATTCAGCGCCAACAAAACCAAGCGAAGTTCACGAGCCAGTCCCATGATGACCAGGTCCACGAAGAATTCGTCCACATGGTCTTCCACGGTTTCAGCCTCAGCCATCGCTTCCAGCCACTCCACCGCTGCCTCATACTCCGCAATCAGGAGTTGGAGCTCGTCCGCTTCAATCGTGGCAGGGGTTTCCGCTGCAAGGGGCGACGCGTGTCTCTCCCGGAAAGTAGCCAACGCCTTGTTTGCGCGCTCTGCCGGAGCAGATAACGCATCTGCAATTTGCCCCGCCAGCGCCCTGGTCTGTTCAAGGCGGTGGATCTTCTCCGGCTCGGTAGGATGCGGAGGATCGTCCAGCAGGAGCACCACCCGCAGATCCGGGAATTCCTGAAGGGCGGCCGACCACAGCGTACCCCGCACAACCTGGGGTTCTTCTGCGTAGGACGGTACCAACACCGTCACGGCCTCTTTGTAGTTGGCGAAGTGATTATCAAGTTCACCTCGAGGGACCCTGCGATGTTCCTTGAACCGGTACAGAGCACCTTGCCGCGCCATAAGGTACATCAGGGCGGAGAACGTCAGGAACGTGACAACAATAAGGTACGAAATCGACTCAAATCCGAAGCGGAATCCTGAGTTCGGATTGTCAACAAGCTGCCGAATGATGGTGGAGACAACGTAATACAGCCATGCCCCAACCGTCACGAGCATGGCAAGCCTGCCAAGAACGATCTTTCGCGACGACGGCGTTGGGTGAACAATGGCCAACGGTTCGGACCGCCGTTCCGACCCCCACTGCCTCTTTCGCCCTGTATTTTCCAGACGCTCCGCGGGAAGCTCTTTGGTGTCCCGCTCTACATCGGACAAATCAACCAACTGGTCCGTCATTATTCCCCATCAAAACTGTGAACCGCGCCCTTCCGGCCCTGTAGCCGGTTGAACGTCCACCTTCTGTAACAAAGGCGTCGCCGATTGCCCTTATAGTAATCGATAGCAGGAGCCTTACGATTCCCGTGTGGTCCACGGAATTTGCTGAAACAGTTTCTTGGCCTCATTCATGGGTTTTAACTCTGCTCACTCGAATTTTTGGGTCTCAATGTTGGGGGATTAATGTCCAAGCACTTTCCTGGGCGAAAGCTGTCCTGGATTCGGCTCTCCGTACTGCTGGCTGTCATAGCTGTGGTGGTGGGGGCCGGCGTCGTTTCCTGGCGTAACTACACTGATACCCGTGCCGCGGCAGCGTCACCTTCACTTTTCGCTGGGTACGTCGACGTAACGGCGACACCTCGGTACGCGTTCGAGCAGCCAGTCAGCGACACCACCAAGTCCGTGGTTTTGTCCTTCATCGTGGCCGACGCCAAGGACGGGTGCACGCCATCCTGGGGCTCCTTCTACAGTCTGGACGCGGCCGCCTCAGACCTTGATCTGGACCGACGCATTGCCAGGCTCCGGCAAACCGGCGGTGACATCGCCGTTTCCTTCGGTGGGCTATCGAACAAGGAACTCACCACCGCCTGCACCGACGACGACCGGCTTCAGCAGGCCTACTCGAACGTGGTCGACCGCTACGACCTCAACACCATTGACCTCGACATCGAGGGAACCGCCCTGACGGATAAGGCAGCCATCACACGGCAAGCCAAAGCCATCGGCGCGGTGCAGCAAGGACGGCGGGCCGAGGGCAAGGGCCTCTCCGTCTGGCTGACGCTACCCGTGGCTCCGTCGGGGCTGACTACAGACGGGACGGCCGCCGTCGAGCAGTTTCTCTCATCCGGTGTGGAACTTGCCGGGGTGAACATCATGACCATGGACTACGGCGAAAGCCGAGTGGCCGGACAGTCCATGCTGCAGGCCTCAATCGCCGCAGCCGAGGCGACCCACTCCCAGCTGGGTGAAATCTACTCCGCAGCGCAGCAAAACCTTGGGGCACAAACCCTGTGGCGCAAAATTGGGTTAACCCCCATGATCGGCCAGAACGACATTGTGGCCGACGTTTTCACCCTCGCCGACGCCCAAGGTTTGCACGACTTCGCGCAAGGCAAAGGCATTGGCCGGATGTCCATGTGGTCCTTGAACCGGGACGCCGAATGCGGCCCGAACTATCCCACTTTGACTGTGGTGTCCGACGCCTGCAGTGGCGTGCCGCAGCGTGACACACGTTTCTCCGATGTGCTGGGTGCTGACATTGACTCAAAACCCACGGACTCCCCCGCTCCGGTGCAGCCAACGGGCACAACAACCGCCACGGCAGTAGTGGACGACCCCGCCACCAGCCCTTACCCGATTTGGTCTCCCGTGGCCACGTACGTGCAGTCAGACAGGATCGTTTGGCACGGCAACGTCTACGAGGCCAAGTGGTGGACCAAAGACGACGTGCCCAACGATCCCGTCCCGGACAAAGCTGCGGCGCCGTGGAAACTGATCGGCCCTGTCCTGCCCGGCGACCGGCCCAAGCCTGAAGTCACTGTTCCCGCCGGAACATATCCGGCATGGTCAGCCACAAGCGTTTATCACAAGGGCGACCGCGTGATGCTGGGTCAGCACGTCTTCGAAGCTAAATGGTGGGTCCAGACACAGAGTCCGGAAGCCGCGCTGCAGGGGTCCACAGATTCGGGCTGGATGAAACTCTCCAATGAGGAACTGACCAAGGTGCTATCTGGCGAAGCGGCAAAATAGCCTTCTCCCGCGTGTGGATATCCGAGCAAGCACGGGATCCGATGCGAACAAGGTCTGACCTGATCAGTGCATAAAGCCACTGCCGTCCCAGTCCCGGTCGTATTTGCCGCAGCGGGTGCATCGCCTGTACCGACCGCTGCCATCCTCTGCGGATTCAACGTGCCAGTGGTGATGGAGGTTTAGCTTGCACATGATCATCTGGAGCATGGCACTCTCCGTTCTCAGCACGCTGAGCCGCTAAGCGCGTTTCATACGTGTGACTAAGTTTAGGCCGCACGCCTTGTATTCTCTATCTGAGCCACGTCTTGTTGGCCTTTTCTGGTTTGGAACTACGCCCTGCAGGTGCTGAACCATGGACGTTCCTGGGGGAACCATGATCCAGTCCCGATCCGCACCTACTATTCGTCGGCCCTGTTGGACGCCCGGACCGGCAAAGCGAGCCTCACGAAACCTGTCTCTGTCCGACCTACTCGCCGTACAACGGTGAGGGGTGCGAACAAGGGCGGGACCCGTTGCGCGCAAGTAACCTAGCCCTTGAAAATCGGCGCCCGCTTCTCCTGGAAGGCACGGAAACCTTCGGCGTAGTCGTCCGTCTTGCAAAGCCGTGCCTGCTCTGTGTTTTCCTCGGCCATGGATGTCCACAGGCCCAGGCGCTGGTCTCGGATGTGTGCCACGAGTTCCTTGGACGCGTTGAAAGCACCTGTCGCCCCCGTGGCTACCCGCGACACGATCTCCCGCGTCACCGGCAAGAGGGAATCGGCCGGCATCGCCCGGCTGAACATCCCCTGTTCCACGGCTTCCGCGCCGGAAATGAGGTCGGCGGTGTAGATCAGGTCCAGCGTGCGGTGCATGCCCAGGCGTTCCGTGAAGTACCAGTGCCCTCCCGAGTCCAACGTGGCCCCGAGCTTGGCGAAGGGTGAACCGAACTTGGCGTTGTCCGCCACGTACACCACGTCCGTGGCCAACAACAGCCCCAGCCCTACCCCCAGGCAGGCCCCGTGGGCGGCAGCAAACGTGGGCGCCGGAAACGCTGCCATCTTCTTCAGCAGTGGTTCCACGAGTCCGCCGAGGTACGCCTGGGCATCATCGGTTTCCGGCGTTACTCCAGAGATGTCGCGGCCGGCACAGAAGGCCCGGCCTTCTCCGCGAAGCAGTAGCGCCCGCACTTCACCGCGTGAGGCGGCGGCAGCAGCAGCGTCGTCGTACGCTTTGTCCAGTTCGGCAAGCGCGTCCTCGTTGAGCGAGTTCAGCTTGTCCGGGTAATTAAGGACGATTTCGGCAATGCCGTTGGCAATGGAGAGCTCGATCATGGGGACTCCTTAGACGTCGAAGTCGACGGTAACTTCTTCGCTGGTGGGGTGGGACTGGCAGGTGAGTACGTAGCCCTTGTCCAGCTCGTCCTGCTCAAGGGCGTAGTTCTCATCCATGGTCACCGTACCGGTGACCAGCTTGGCGCGGCAGGTGCCGCAGACGCCACCGGCGCACGCGAACGGAACGTCCGGGCGAACACGCAAGGCAGCGTTGAGGATGGATTCGCGGGCGTGGGTGGGACTGGCGACGTCGCCGGTGAGACCATCCAAGGTAAAGGTGATCTTGTACGTGTCCTGCGACTCGTCCTCCACAACCGGTCGGCCAGCGTTGCCCTCGGGACGGTCCGGACGGCCAGTGGTGAACAACTCGAAACGAACGTGCTCGGGCTCAACACCGCGGGCAGCAAGGGTGTCACGGCACAATTGAACGAGCTCGAACGGCCCGCACAGGAACCACTCGTCCACATCCTCGGCACGGATGGCACTGCTCAGCAGCGCCTGCAGCTTCTCCGAATCAATGCGACCCGTCATCAGCGGAGCGATCCGCTGCTCGCGGGACAACACGTGATGCAGCGCCAGGCGGGACGGGTACTTGTCCTTCAGGTCCGCCAGCTCTTCAAGGAACATGACGTCCATGGCAGCTTTGTTGGCGTACACCAGGTCAAAGGTGGTCTCCGGATTGGCCGCCAGCAGAGTGCGCGCAATAGCGATGACCGGGGTAATGCCCGAACCAGCTGCGATTGCCACGAAGTTGCCCGGCTCCCCCGCCAGCTCCTCCGGGTGGTTCATGGAGTTCATGACGTTGTGCTGAACCGACGCGCCGTCCTTGCCGTGCCGCGAGATGAACGCACCCTGCGGGCTCATCACATCCAGGACATCACCGGCCTTCAGTTCGGCGTTGGCCCACGTGGAGAAGAGGCCGCCCAGGTCTTTCTTGATGGCCACGCGGATCTCGCTGCTGCCGTCCTCGAAGCTGCGCGGCTCTGCGCAAATCGAGTAACTGCGGCGGACCTCGTGCGGCTCGCCCTGCTCATCCGGCAACGTGGTGCGAAGGGCCACGTACTGGCCGGGCAGGTAGTCGTACTGCCCGGCAAGCTCGGCAGGAACACCAAACGTGACCTCAATGGCATCGTCCGTCAGGCGCCGGACCTCCGAGACAGTCAGGTTGTGGAAAGACGCACGACGGCGGCTGGCCGTCTGGGTTTCGGTGGTCATGGAATTCCTTAGAGGACTTTGAAGTAGTCGAACGGTTCCTTGCAGTCCTGGCAGACGAACAACGCCTTGCAGGATGTGGAACCAAAGCGGGTGAGTTCCTTGGTGTTCAACGATGAACACTGCGGGCATTTCACGGCCAGGCTCAGGCGGACGGGACCGGAATGGCCACCTGCGGCAGCCATGCCGCTGGGCGGGGCGATCCCGTATTCCTCCAGTTTGGCCTTGCCGGATTCGGTCATCCAGTCAGTGGTCCACGCCGGGGACAGCACCAGGTTGATGTGCACGCTGGCGTAGCCCTCATTCTCGAAGGCCTTCCGCAGATCGTCACCAATGGCGTCCATCGCCGGGCACCCGGAGTAGGTGGGCGTGATGGTGACCTCGACGGCGGCACTTGAGGCGCCGCCGTCGTGCTGGCTTGTTGTGTTGGTCGCCACCGGGACAACCCGCACGCTGCGGAGGATCCCCAGGTCCTCAATGGTGAGGACCGGGATCTCCGGGTCGCAGACCGTGGACGCAATGTCCCAGGCCCGCTGCTCAGCGGTCTTTTCCTGCGTCCGCGACAGAGTCGTCATGCTGCTCACCAGCTCGCGCCGGGGTGTTCGCGGGCCAGGACCTGCATTTCAGCAAGGATGTAACCCAGGAATTCGGAATGCTTGCCGTTGCGGCCGCCGCCCAGTGCCTGCGGGACGCCGGGAATTTCCAGCTCCGCTTCGGCCATGATTTCTCCGGTGAGGCGATCGAATTCTGCGCGGAGGCTTGAAGGCTTAACAGTGACGCCAGCCTCGGCCAAGCGGGTGGTCAGTTCGTCATCTTCGAAGAGTTCGTCCACATACGGCCACACGAGCTTGAAGCCCTGGATGATGCGTGCCCGGGACTCATCGGTGCCGCCAGCCAGGCGAAGCACCCACTGCGCGCTGTGATCGCGGTGGTAATCGACTTCCTTCACGGCCTTCGCGGAGATGGCTGCGATGGTGGCGTCGGTGGACTCCATGAGCTTGGTGTAGAGCTCGTACTGGTAGAAGCTCACGATGAACTGCCGGGCGATGGTCACGGCGAAGTCGCCGTTGGGCTGCTCAAACAAGTGGGCAGAACGGAACTCGTGCTCCCTGCGGAAGTAGGCGAGGTCATCCTCGGACTTGTCCCAAGCGGCACCGGCATAAGTCAGAAAAGAACGGGCGTGGCCCAACTGGTCCAGGGCGATATTGCCCAGGGCGATGTCTTCCTCAAGCTCGGGAGCACGGGAAATCCAATGGCCCAGGCGCTGGGCGAGGATCAGGCCGTCGTCGCCGATGCGCAGGGCGAACTCTGCAGCGTCCTCAGTGGGCTTGACCTGCCCGCGGCTGATTTCGAGCGCGATGTCTTCGGGGCGCAGCGCGTTGCCCGGCGTGATGCGGGTGGCACTGGCCGAGCCGTCGCCGGACGCGCCGGCTCCATGGACGCCCACTGAGATGTCGCCGTGGCCCTCAATGGCGAAGTCAGTGTCTTTAGCAGTTTCTTGAGTGCTCACAGGTGCTTCACGCCTTCGCTCTTGGTGTAGTACGTTGCGTGGCGGTAATCCTTGCCCTGCGGGGACTCGAAGAAGGAACCCTTGGAGTCGGGATCGCTGGAGGAAATCGCCTCGGCCGGGACAACCCAAATGGAGACGCCTTCGTTGCGGCGCGTGTACAAATCGCGGGCGTTCCGGAGGGCCATGGCCGCATCCGGTGCATGCAAGGAACCGGCATGTACGTGGGACAGGCCGCGGCTCGAGCGGACGAAGACCTCCCAAAGGGACCAGGGGGTTTCTTCCTTGGCGCCATGCGAGGTGATGTCCGGGCCTGAGGCGGGCGCCGTCGTCGTGCTTTCAGCGTTGGTTGCCGCAACCCTGGGGGCCTCGCGGTTGATTTCGCTGGCGGCGCTGGCCGGTGCTTCCGGGTTACCGTGAGGAGCCATTATGCTGCGTTCTCTTTCTGTGCTTGCTTGCGGGCGTAGGCCACTGCGGCTTCGCGAACCCAGGCACCGTTTTCGTGTGCCTCACGGCGGCGCTCGACGCGCTGCGAGTTGCAGGGACCGCGGCCGGCCAGGACTTCCTTGAACTCGTTCCAGTCCAGGGGTCCGTGCTCCCACTTTTTGGTTTCTTCGTTGAAACGGATGTCCTTGTCAGGCAGGGTCAGGCCGAGGACACGGACCTGCTCCACCATCATGCCGACGAACCGGCTTCGCAGTTCGTCATTGCTGAACCGCTTGATGTTCCATGCCATGGACTGCTTGGAGTTGGGTGAGTCGTCGTCCGGCGGGCCGAACATCATCAGCGACGGCGCGTACCAGCGGTTCACTGCGTCCTGGGCCATCTGCTTCTGCGCAGGCGTGCCGTTGGACAGCTCCAGCAGGATCTCGAAACCCTGGCGCTGGTGGAATGATTCTTCCTTGCAGATGCGCACCATTGCGCGACCGTAAGGACCGTACGAGGCGCGGCACAGGGGAACCTGGTTGCAGATGGCTGCACCATCAACAAGCCAGCCGATGGCCCCCATGTCAGCCCAGGAAATCGTGGGGTAGTTGAAGATGGACGAGTACCGGGCCTTGCCGGCAATCAGGTCTTCCATCATCTGGTCCCGGGACTGGCCCAGGGTCTCAGCGGCCGAGTAAAGGTACAAGCCGTGGCCGGCCTCGTCCTGGACCTTGGCCATGAGGATGGACTTGCGCTTCAGGCTCGGTGCCCTGGTGATCCAGTTGGCTTCCGGCTGCATGCCGATAATTTCCGAGTGCGCGTGCTGCGAGATCTGGCGCAGCAAAGTCTTGCGGTAAGCCGCCGGCATCCAGTCGCGCGGTTCGATGCGCGAGTCCTCCGAAATGATGCGATCAAAATACGCCTGTCCGGCTGCCTCCCGCTCCTGCTCTTCCGGGGACAGCTCAGCGGGCACTGACTGCAGATTCTGCGATGCCATGGTTGCTCCTAATAAATTACCGACCGTTCGTTCAGAATATGCGGACCGGGTGATTTCAGTCAAGCGTTCGAGCCTTTGGTGCGGCCGGCGCTTGGTCCTGTTTGCGTGGCCCTGCGTTGTTGACAAGGTCCTCGCTGCCCGCCGTGTTAACTTGGGGTGGGACCTCAGCTGTCCCAGTCACCGCTAGAAAAGAGCCTTACGTGGAATCGCCCCATCCCTTCAGGATTCTCACCGTCTGCACCGGGAACATCTGCCGCTCCCCCGTGGCCGAACGGTTGCTGCAGACCGGGCTCAACCAGGTCAGTCCCGGGTCCTTCGAAGTCCGCAGCGCCG
This sequence comes from Paenarthrobacter sp. GQ52, assembly GCF_059759005.1. Classification (NCBI taxonomy): domain Bacteria; kingdom Bacillati; phylum Actinomycetota; class Actinomycetes; order Micrococcales; family Micrococcaceae; genus Paenarthrobacter; species Paenarthrobacter sp. GQ52. The sequence goes on along the minus strand of NZ_JCAXEJ010000012.1, from coordinate 85,626 downwards.
GCACTCGCGCCATGGTGGGTGAGCCCATCCAGCCCCTCTCGGCCCGGATCATCAGCACTTTCCGCGGAAACCCTGACGGTTTTGCGGCCAGGCAGCTGACCCCCAAGATCCTCAAGGAAACCGACCTGGTGCTGGCCATGACGTCCAAGCACCGCGGCGAAGTCCTCCAGTTGGACGCGTCCCTGTTAAAGCGCACCTTCACCGTGCGGGAATTTGCCCGGATGCTGTCCGTGCTGGAGAACCGGGGCGATACGGCCCCGACCGGGGACATCACGGAGTTCTGGCGGGCGCTTCCCACCCGGGCAGCCTCAGTCCGCCACCTCGCGCTACCGTCCGATCCTGCAGACAACGACGTGGTAGACCCCTACCGACGAGCGGAAGAGGTCTACCACCAGATGGAGGATGAGCTGGCCCCGGCCATCCTAGGCATCCTCCGTTTCGCGCGCCTGACGGCGCCGGCCTAGTTGGTTATTGCTTAGTTGAGGGCGATCACCAGCATCTGGCTGGTGCCGGGGATGCAGGTCTGCAGGACAACTGCAGGGAATCCGCCGAACACTGCTGCGACGTCGTTGGTGCTTCCCGGGTTGGGTACCTGGCCCCGGCCCGTGGCCGTGAACGTTCCGTAGCCTGGGATCGACACCGTTTCCCCGACACCGATTCCCGAGAACCGTCCCCAACCTCCACAGAAATCGTGCTCCGTGATGAACGTCGCGTAGGCGTTGGTGGGCGTGTAGTGGATGGGCCCGATGCAGGCGTCCACCATCGACTGGCCACCGGCACCAGCCACGTAGATGGTCCGGACAGCGGGAGCCGGTGCGGGGGCCGGAGCTGCTGCGGGAGCTGGAGCAGCAGCTGCGGGAGCGGCCGGTGCTGGCGCGGGGGCAGCCTGCGCGGCGGGAGCGGCTGGAGCCGGTGCGGGAGCGACTACCGCGATGGGCGGTCCGGTGAGCTTCAAAACCTGTCCCGGGACAATCACCGAATAGGCGCTGAGCCCGTTGGCAGCCAACATCGCAGTGACATCCACCCCGAAACGGGAGGCAATGGCACCTACTGTGTCCCCGGAAGCCACCGTGTAGAGGTTGGGGTCACCAGCTGGCGCGGCGGGGGCCACCTCGACAGGAGCGGGAGCTGGTGCGGCTGGCTCAGGAGCGGGAGCGGGTGCTTCGGCAGCGGGAGCTGCTGGCGCTTCGGCTGCCGGAGCCGCTTGTACTTCCGGCGCTACCTCCGCTTCGGCATCCTGGACCGGCAAAGCTGCGGGTGCTTTTGCACTGTCGCCTTTTGAAAAAGGCGCTTGTTCCTGGGAAACATTTTGGTCGGTGTCACCCGCCGGTTGCGTCGCCCAGTTGACGACGCCAAAAAATAATGGGATCAACGCTAATATCGCGAGCACTGCGCCGGCAATCAACAGTTTGGATTTACGGGAGTGCGGCCGCCGAACATCGCCATTGCTCTTGGTTGACAGGGAAGATTGAAGATCTAAGTCATTCATGTTCATGGGAAACCCCGGACTCCATGGCTCTGGACCGCGCAAGACAGGCCCCTGTGGACCTGGGTAGGAAAGCGCAGCTACGTATTGGGAGGGGCACCGCCCACAATTGGTGGGGGTGCGGTCCACCGCTGAGCCGGAGGAACGGAATTGCTATAACCCTAGGAATTTCAATGGTAGGAATAGGTCCATGCCCGCCGCACGAGTAGGAACTACTCGACTTTCCTTCTGAAGGCTTGAATGGTTACTTGGGCATTACGCAGTTTCCGGAATTGGACTACTTGCTCCCGGGCACGCCGGCCGCCCTAACTAACTGGCATTTGTGGCTCTCCCAGCTCTGGTGGCAGCTACAAATGCGAGACAGTTGGGTTTCATCTCGCCCTCACCCTCCGTTCACGCTGGCCACGCACTGTGGAACCATGACTGACCTCTCGCGCCGCTCACTCGTCAAGACTTCCCTTGCCACGCTCGCCCTCGCCGGCATTACCACCAGCACAGCCGCACCCGCGTCCGCTACCCCTTCCGCCATCCCCCTGGTGCGCAAGCGGCTCACGCTTCCCACGGGGATTGCCACCGGCGACGTAACAACGGACTCCGCCGTCCTCTGGTCCCGCGCTTCCGGCCCTGGCCGACTCACGGCACAGCTTCAGGCGGTGGACAGCGCGGGCGAGATCCTTCGCGGACGCTACGGTTTCAGCCGGACCATCCGCGGACCTTTGGCCACGGACGCCAGCGACTTCACCGCCAAAATCCATGCCAAGGGCCTTCCCGCAGGCACACGTTTCGCGTTGGAACTGACCTTCGAGGACGAAAACGGTCCAGGCGAGGCAGTTCGCGGCACCTTCAGCACAGCGCCGGGTTCCACCGACGGAAAGCACGACGACGGCACTGAAGACGCGCGCGGAGGCGGCAGTTCGTCGTCGAACGGGCAATCCTTTGTGTGGACCGGCGACACCGCGGGCCAAGGCTGGGGCATCAACGAGGAACTCGGCGGCATGCGGGGCTACAAAGCGATGCACGCTACGAAGCCAGACTTCTTCATCCACTCGGGCGACACCATTTACGCCGACGGCCCCATTGCCGCAAGCGTGACTGAGAAGGACGGGCGAGTATGGCGGAACATCGTCACCGAGGAAGTCTCCAAGGTGGCCGAAACCCTGAAGGAGTACCGGGGCCGGCACCGCTACAACTCCCTGGACGCCAATATGCGGGCAATGTTCGCCGATGTCCCGGTGATTGCGCAGTGGGACGACCACGAAACCACCAACAACTGGTACCCCGGCGAAATCCTGGACGACCCCCGCTACACCGAACGGAACGTCAATGTCCTGGCGGCGCGCGGCCGTCAGGCATGGCAGGAGAACATGCCGATCGCCGACGCCGACGCACTCTGGCGCCCCGGGACGTACAACGCTGGCCAATACCAGCCCGCGCGCATCTACCGGAAAATCTCCCGCGGCCCGCAGTTGGACATCTTCTGCCTGGACATGAGGACCTTCAAGTCCCCCAACACCGACGGCAAGGAACCCTACGCCACCAACATCCTGGGCCAAGAGCAGGTGGACTGGCTGATCAAGGAAGTCCGCAAATCCAAAGCGACATGGAAGGTGATCGCCGCGGACCTGCCCCTGGGGATCATCGTTCCCGATGGCGCCGTGAGCCAGGAAAGCCTGGCCAACCGTGACCCCGGCGCTCCACTGGGACGCGAGCTGGAAATTGCCGGAGTGCTCAGCGCCTTCAAGAAACACGGGGTCAAGAACACAGTGTGGCTGACCGCTGACGTGCACTACTGCGCCGCCCACCACTACTCCCCCGAGCGGGCGTCGTTCACCGACTTCGACCCCTTCTGGGAGTTCGTGGCCGGGCCCATCAACGCCGGCTCCTTCGGTCCGAGCGAAATGGACAAAACTTTCGGGCCCGAAGTTCTGTTTGCCAAGGCCGGGCGCTTCCCGGGAGAGTCACCGCGTGACGGCGAGAACCAGTACTTTGGCCACGTGGACCTCGCGGCGGACGGTGTGTTCACGGTGAGCCTGCGCAACGCTTTGGGAGCGGTGATCTACTCGAAAGCCCTCACCCCACAGCGCTAACCCACGCAGCCTCACCCAACTGAGTCGCAGTTAATGCCGTTTTGAGCCCTCAAAACGGCATCTACTGCTACTTACTTGGGTTTCGGCGTATGCTCTCCTCAGCGCAGGCAAGACGCGTTGTTCGCTTTTGGGTGGGGCCACGTTCGAAGGCAGGGGTTCAGTGGCAGGAGTGAAGCACGGGGTTCTTCCAGTGCGCTCGTCGTTGCAGCAGGTTTGGCCACTCTTTCTGGTGCCCGCTGCCGTTTGTTTGGTGCTGCTGGCTTTCGGGCTGGCAAGCGGAGTAGGAACGACGACGGCGCAACTCGCCGGTGACTTAGCCATCCTTCTCGCCGCACTCACCGCGCTGACCACCCACACCCTCGCTGCCCGAAGGCGCCGGGACCACAAGGCAGCACGCTGGTTCGTAGTGGCGGGCTTGGCGCTCTGGTCCTGCGCCCAAGCATTCTGGGCGTTCAACGGAGTGGCACTGGACCACGCCTATCCCTTCCCCTCCGCCTCGGATATCGGGTTCGTTGGCTATGCGTTGCCCGTCGCCGTCGGGCTTGTCCTGCTCCCCAAGGGTGACGGGCCCCGGATGTCACTGTGGCGGGCGGTGCTGGATGTCGGGACGGTGGCGAGCGCCGTTTTGTTCATCGCCTGGGGCACCGTTCTTGGACCACTGATCGAAGCCGGCAACACTGACATTCTGGCTTTCCTGACCACACTGTCCTACCCGTTTGTGGACGTAGTCATGGTCTCGCTGGTGATCGTCCTGACCATGAGGGCCGCCCGTGGCCGAAGACTTCCATGGCTTTGCCTGGGGCTCGGCTTCCTGGTTCTGGCGCTGACCGACCTCACGTATGTGAGGCTGACCAGCGAGGGCGTCACCGGCATCACAGGATCTCCCCTGGCGATCGGCTGGGTTCTCGCCTTCCTGCTGGTTGCACTCAGTCCGCTGGCACCGGAGACGCCCAGCACCCGTAAAGACGGCCGCAGCTACGCGGCCATCCTGGAACTTTTGCCGTACGTCCCGGTGTTCATGGCCGTGTTCTTCAACCGAAGCCAGGCCATCAACATCAACGACCCAATCCTGCTGGTCACCGGCCTGGCTGTCCTGGGTTTCGTCATCGTGCGGCAGGTGCTGATCGTCGTCGAAAATGTCACGCTGACCCGCGAGCTCGAGTCAAAGGTTGCTGAACGGACGGCCGAACTTGAGGGTCTCGGAGCAATCGTGAACTCCTCCGGCGACGCCATCATCGGCGAAACCCCGGATGGCGTCATCACCAGCTGGAACCCGGGCGCCGAGCGTATTTTCGGCTACCCGGCGTCGGAAGCCGTTGGCCGGAAAGGCGACTTCTTTGTTCCACAGGACTTGGTGGAGAACGAACGCCAGGCGTTGGAACTTACTGCCCAAAGCGGCGGCGTGCAGAACTACGAAAGCCAGCGCCTACGCGGTGACGGAGAGGTTATCCCGGTGTCCGTGACACTGTCGCCGGTTCGGGGTGACTCCGGCATTCGTGGCGTCGCCACCATCTCCCGCGACATCACCGAACGCAAAGCCGCGGAGAAGGATCTCCTCGCCGCCCGCGAAGCAGCTTTGGAGGCCAGCCGTCTCAAATCCGAGTTCCTGGCCACCATGAGCCACGAGATCCGGACTCCCCTCAACGCGGTGATCGGCCTGACCTCGCTCATGATGGACACGCCCCTGAGCGAGGGCCAGCGGCAGTACGCCCAGGGAGTGAAGGGCGCCGGCGAGGTCCTGCTGACCCTCATCAACGACATCCTCGACTTCTCCAAACTCGAAGCCGGCAAAGTTGACCTGGACATCAACGTCTTCGACCCCCGGGCGCTGGTGGAAGAAGTGGCGGGACTGGTTGTGGAAGCTGCGCAGGGGAAGAACCTGGAGCTCATCTCTTACTGCCACCCGGACGTTCCCGCTCGCCTGATGGGCGACGCCGGCCGCATCCGCCAGATCCTCCTGAACCTCTCTTCCAACGCGGTCAAGTTCACTCCCTCCGGTGAGGTGGAAGTCCAGGTCTCCGTTCTTGCCCAGGACGCCGGCAAGGCGTCGTTGCGCTTTGAGGTGAGGGACACCGGCATTGGCATCACCGCCGAAAATCACCAGAGACTTTTCGAATCCTTCGCCCAAGCGGACGCCTCCACCACACGCCGCTACGGAGGGACGGGACTGGGCTTGGCCATCTCCCGGCGCCTCACGGAAGTCATGGGTGGCAGGATCGGCCTGGACAGCGAGGTTGGAGTTGGCAGCAGGTTCTGGTTTGACCTTGATCTCCCCGTTGGCCCGGCAGCCTCAGACACGGAATCTTTGCCAGCCAGCCTCTCCGGACGCCGGGTATTGGTGGTGGACGACAACGCAACCAACCGCCTGGTGCTCGAAACACAACTGGCCAGCTGGGGAATGTTTCCCCTTTCGGTTGCCGACGCCGCGTCCGCACTGGACGAGTACCGGTCCGCGGCCCTGTCCAGCCACCCCTACGACATCGCGGTGGTGGACATGTGCATGCCCGATATCGACGGCCTCCAGCTTGCCCGCAACATCAGGGACGAGAGCAACGGCTCCGGCAGCCCGGGGATCATCCTGCTGACCTCCACCATGCAGGTGGAAAGGAGCGACCTCACTTCGGCGGGAATTCGCGAATACCTCACCAAACCCGTCCGCAGCTCCGAACTCTACAACCGTCTGTTGCGTGTGCTGGCCACAAAGACAGCTGGCATGCCTACCCCGCCGCCAATGGCCCACCCGGTTGAATCGGCGGATCCTGTGCCGCGGCTCGGCAAGCTCCTGGTGGCCGAGGACAACGAAGTCAACCAGTTGGTGGCACGCGGCATGGCAAACCGCCTCGGCTATGAAGTGCACATAGTGGACGACGGCGAACAGGCCGTTTCCGCCGCGCTGACCGGCACATACGCAGCAGTGCTCATGGACTGCCACATGCCCGTCATGGACGGCTTCGATGCAACCCGGGCCATCCGAGCCCGCAACGGCCACTCCGCCCGAATACCCATCATCGCCATGACGGCCGGTGCGCTGGATGAGGACCGCGAGCGCTGCTTCGCTGCGGGCATGGACGACTACATCAGCAAGCCCGTGGATCTCGCCACACTCGCTGAGGTCCTCTCGCGCTGGGTACCGCAAACATCGACGGCGGACGTCGGGGTGGATGCCGCGGCTGCGGCGGACGTCCCGCAACAGCAGGCGGCAGCACCGGCGTCGAACTCCGTTGTTCTTGAACTCGAGCGGCTGCAGATCCTGCGCGAACTTGGACCTGCCGACGGTTTGGGCCTGTTGCCCGAAGCCGTCAGGGCTTTTCGGCAGGACTCCCAGGGAGCCTTGGATACATTGCGTGCTGCACTGGAAAACGGACAAGCCGCGGAATTGGAAGCGGCAGCCCACAAACTCGCGGGCGCGGCCGCCAATATCGGAGCGGTGGGCGCTGCCGGCCTTTGCAAGGAACTGGAACGGCTCGGACGCGATGCTGGACCGGAACTGGGATCCACCGGAGCGCTGCTGCTGGACCAATTGCACACTGAACTTGCCCGCGTGGACGAGGCACTCGAGCGCACACTTACTGAAGCACACTCACCTGGAGCACCGTGAAAATCCTCATTGCTGACGACGACCAGATCTCCCGGATGATCACCAAGGCCGCCGTCGAGCAGTCGGGCCACGAGTGCATCGTGGCCGTCGACGGTGACTCGGCGTGGCAACTCTATAAGGAGCACAGCCCGGAGGCTGTTGTGACCGACCTGATGATGCCCGGCCTCAACGGGCTGGATCTTTGCCGCGCCATCCGGGCGGCTGAAGAGGACCGGTATACCTACGTGATCCTGGTGACCTCGCACGGTTCCCGGAAAGACGTGCTGGCCGGAATGGAAGCCGGAGCAGACGACTATGTCACCAAGCCCCTGGATCCGTTCAGCCTGCACATCAGGCTCCTGGCTGCCCAACGCATTACCTCTTTGCATGCAGACCTGGCCCGGTACCGTTCCGCGCTGAGTGAGCAGGCTCGTACCGACCCCCTTACAAAACTCCACAACCGCCTGAAATTGGCCGAAGACCTGGGTGCCCTGCATAGCGGGGGCGTGACCGGGCACAACTACTGCCTGGCCATGGTGGACGTGGACAACTTCAAAAGCTACAACGACATCTATGGCCATCAGGCGGGCGACGCCGCATTGGTTGCCATCGCCTCGACGCTGGCTGGCGAGGTCAGGAAATCCGACGCCGTCTACAGGTTCGGCGGTGAGGAATTCCTGCTGGTCCTGCGGGATCAGGAGGCTCCCGGCGCTCGTATGGTCATGGAGCGTGTCCGCTCTGCAGTGCAGTCCCTGCGCATCGAGCACTCCGGCGATCCCGACGGCGTCCTGACCATCAGTGCGGGCATCTCGGCGTACACCGAGGGGCGCCGTGCAGGAACCGAGCAACTCCTGCGTGAAGCCGACCTTGCCCTGTACGCAGCGAAAGCCTCCGGCCGGAACCGGGTGTCCCTGGCCGATGCCCTCCGCTCAGAGTGAGCTTGCCGCAGACTTCAGCTGCTGGATGACTTCTTTGTAGTCATCCGTGCTGACACCACTGGCTTCCTCCTCAAAAAGGTCCTCTTCGAAGCCAAACAGGAACATTGTCATCCCACATTCCAAGGCGTACCCCGGAGCCGTACGCAGTTGTTCGGCGAGGCTGTGTGACTGCGGTGAGCCGCCGGTGAAAGGTGCATCGGGAGGACCGGGGTTTTCACCGACCAGTCCCAGCCCGGCTCGCCGAGCCAAGGCGCTCGTGTACCTGTGGGAGGACCACTGTGATACGTCGTCCGTCAGCACGTTCTCGGTGTCAGTGGGAAGGCAGTGGTCCTGGCGCGGCACGGCAGCGGCCGCTCTCACGGCCGATACGTCATCCAAGCCGGTGAAGTCCACGTCTACGCCCGGCAACGTTGCGAGCACAGCGAACTGAGCAGAATAGTCCAAGCCGCGTTCCTGGGCGCCATCCGGATTGGCCTGGCCGTCCAAGCCTCCTTCTATGGCTTTTGCTTTGTCATTCGGCAAGACTCCGCGGCCCGCTACCGGAACATGCACTCGCCCTTGATACCCAAGTTTCCGTAGCTCGCTTATCTGCCATACGGCTGCGTCCACCGTAGATCCGGAATACCAGTCCCACCACCGTTGGACCTGCTCGTCAGTTACGGACCGCCCATGCCATGAACTGGAGCCCGGAATCCACCCCGGCATGGGGGAAGGCGCAACGCCCTCAGCCAAGCCGATGCCGTACTGGGGGGCGTCACCAAATGCCCAGTACTCGCGTTCGTTTCCGCCGTCACTGGGCCCTGGGTACCCCAACTCCCCGCTGGCATTCGTCCCGACCCGTATTGCTGCTATGCCCTCAAGCCCTAGGTCCGACGCAACAATGGCCAAGTACTTTTGCGCCGCATCCCTCGCCGCGGCACTGAATACTAGCTCGGCCCCCTCGTCCTCCGGGACGCCCCCACCGCTTCCCCTCAGCACACCTCCGGGCAGACCTCTTACCCAATCCGGTGGGTAATGCAGGCCAGGGGACAGAACCACAGCCATACCGGCCTCACGGCAACTGTTCAGGCGTTCACGAACCTCTGCAACGTAGTGATGGTCCACTCGTCCGGCTCCCGGCTGGTACCGATCCCAGGCCAAGGGTAGTTCCACTACGGAAACTCCGGCATCGTGAAGTGCAGCCAGGCGTGCAGAGGCGCATGTGGCGCCTAGGACACCGAAAGACATGTGCTCCGGCGCTGGCTGGGTCTCCGCACTGCAACCGACGATCACAGTTGCCATGAACAGCAAGGCAACACGAAGCAGGCCTCTCACGGGTATCCGCCGCTCACGGGAGGGAAATTCAGCCCTCCTGCGACTGCAGCGTCCAGCTTGATGCGGTCCAATTGCCACACAACGGTGTCGCCTGATGTCGGTCCCCTGAAGGTGAAAACCGGTTGGGCGTTGTCCTCCAGCCAGTCCAGGAACTCAGGTGCAGCGAAGCCGTATCCCTCGCTCAATTGCCTCCCCTGTGTCAGGACGTACTGGGCATCGCGGTCATGCAGGGACTGCAAGGATGGCAGGACCTCCCACCCCTCATGAGGCATGAGGGCGAACTCACCGGTCACTGACGTCAAACCCACTTTGGAGGACGGTGGCAACTCGGCGTTCATCCAGTCCCGGGCACGGACAAGTCCGTCATCGACTACTGATCTTGCCTGAACACCCAGAAAAAGACTGAGCATGGTCATGATTACTGCGGCAGCCATGACGACCCCCCGGAGGCGGGGCCGCCATTTCACCACCATCACAGCGGCTACAGGCACCGAGACCAGGGCAGCCAGCACCACGCAGTAGCCAAACTGCTCCTCTGCCGCCCCGAAGAAGACGGAGTAGATACCCACTAAGCCGGTAAAAAGCGAGAACAAACCAATAGCCCGCCGTTCCACCAGCGGAGACATAGCAGTCACTGCCCCCGCAACGATGGAAAGGCCCAGAAGCAGATAGCTGGTGCCGAAGCGTCCGGCCAAGTCAATGAGGCGGTCTATAAGGCTAACGCTGTGGACTGAATTGAAGCCTGTCATCTGAACGACGCCCATCATCCGTAGGACACCCACAGACTTTTGTTCAATGAACTGCGGAAACAGCCCGCTGGCAGCGATCAAGCCCAGATAAAGCAGGTAGGGAACTGTGGAGCAGGCGAGGATCCGCAAGGCTGTTTGCAGGGGCACTGTCCTGCGCCAGACCACCGCGGCAAGCAACGGAACCACGGTGAACACGGCCGTCATGTCTTTCATGGCAATGGCCAGTCCGAAAACCAACCCGGCGCTGATTTCAAGCCACAGACGGGTTCGCCCCGACTTACGGTCGAGCAGCAACAGGACCAATAACCATCCCGATAGGACCGCCAGGCCAGCTGGAGTCTCCATCATCAACCGCCCATCCATGCGAAGGACAAACGGGTCGCTGGCCAGGATGACGCCAGCCACAACAGCAGGTGCAACACCCACCAGACGGCGAACCAACAGGAAACAGACAACCACCGCAACTGCTCCGAGGACACTATTGACCCAGCGCAACTGCAACACCAAATCCGTGGAGTGGCCTTCCAGGCCCAACACGCGGATCACCACAGCATTAAGGGCGTATGAGCCTGGGGGGTGCAGGAAAAACGGGGTGCCAAAGATTGATGGCATGTGCCCGTCCGCTATCTGCCTTGCAATGTCTGCGTAGGTTACTTCGTCAATGAAGACGTCATTGGCCCGTTGAACACCGAACACCCGGAAGACCGTGGCCAACAAGCCTACAAGGACTGCAACCCACAAGTGTCCCCGCAACGCCCTCTGCGAGGCACGGGCAGACCTCCGCGCTCGATTCCTCGGCCGAGATACCTTGAGTGCAACAGAAGTCATCAGGCACTGCCGTTAGTAAGTCCGGGTACAAAGTACGTTTCCGGTTTCCGTGGGATTACTCCGCTGGGGAATAGGGCATCTGCCTGCGTGGAATACTGCCTGATTCGCCCGGGTTTTGCGTCGAGTCCGGTATCCCAGGTCCATGGCACAAAGCCCAATTTGGACATATGCGTTTCGTCCGGGCCGGCTGCCAAATCATAGGGGAAGTCTGAATACATCACAACGTTGTCCGGGTGTCCTTTGCCTACCTCCCGGGTGATCAGGTGGTCCACATGCTTCCCCACCCCCGCGGGGCAAAACAAAAGCTCAGCTTGGGTTTGTGTCATGAGTCCGGCGACGTCGGAACGGAGTTGGCGGATGAGTGCTCGATCACCCTGGGCGATCCTTCCCAGCGCGATGTCGAACCGGTACGTGGGGTAGCGGTGGGTGAGCTCCGGGAGCAGCCTCTCCCACGCGCTGCTCCCCAGCACCGGTGGCTTGCGCCGTCGTCGAAACAGCGCGTCCACTTCACCGAGGTGGATGGATTGAACTCCCATGTCCTGCAGCACTGCGCGGTCCTCTGACTGCCTGGCTCGGAACAGTTCCCCCGCATCCGAAACGGTGCATTGGCGCATGAAGGAGCGGGCTGCACGCGTATGGGGTGATGGCACTGCCTCAGTGAACAGCGTGGCCACAATGATCTGCCGCCCTTGGGCCTGGGCTTCAATAAGCGCGCCGCATGACAGGACTGCATCATCAAGATGGGGTGACAGGAACAGCCAGGGGGCATCGCCCGCCATGGAATGTTCGACTCGTGATCGGAGCGGCATTCAAGCCCTTTCTGCGTCGCCGGCCTGTGGCCGCCGGATTTGAGGATTCTTCAGTTCAGTGAGAGCAGTGCGGTAAGCCTGCGCCTGCAAATCGGCGAGCGCATCCCAGTTGTAACCGGCGGCAAATTTCCGCCCTTGCTCAGCCACGTGCTCCAGTCCCGTCTGGGAGTAACGGGAGGCAATTTCATCAGCCAGTGCCAGAACATCGAAGGCCTCGACTATCCAGCCCGTACCCGGAGGAATGATCTCTCTCAGGCAAGGAATGTCGAAGGCAATAACCGGAGTGCCTGCCGCGAGTGCGTCGATGGCTACTAGCCCGAACGTCTCGTGCCGCGAGGGCACTACCAGCAACCGGGCGTCGGTGAGAGCCCGGAACTTTCTTTCCCCGGACAGCCACCCGAGCATCTGCACGCGCTCGGAGAGACCGGCCTCTTGAATTGATGTGCGCAACCGTTCCTCGTCCGGGCCTGTGCCCGCTATCAGAAGGTTGCCCTCAACCCTCTCGCAGGCATGTGCCCAGGCTTCCAGGAGGAGATCCAAGCCCTTGTGCCCGTACTCGAGGCGTCCGACGAAAAGGACGTCCTGCCCCAGTCGGGGCTCGTTGTTCCATACTGCGGGATCCACGCCGTTGCCGATGACGTCCACATGCACGTTGGGGTTCAGTCCCTTTAACCGATCTCCGATGCCTTGGGAAACCGAGATGAGCCTGCGGTGTTTCCGCACGCCCAGTCGCTCTATCCAGTGAAGAGGCAGCTTGTACTGCCGTGCTTTGTCCTTGGCATGCAGCCATTGGACAACACCGATGGTGGGGCGCTTGGTCCATAGCGGTGCGGCCATGGTGGAAAACGGGGCGAAGAAATCCTCCACCACCAGCTCAGCAGTTGACCGGCGCTTCCATACCTCGAAGGGCAGCCGGGCAACATAGGCCAACAGCCTGGTCAGGCGGTTACTGCCCGTTCCGAAGCCAATGGGCACATAGTGCACACCGTCTTCGATGCGTTCCTGCCAGCCCGGATAGCGCGTCGTCAGTACTGTGACATGGAAGCCCCTTCCCGCCAGGCGGCGATTGATTTCCTGGGTTCGCACGGATCCTCCGCCTGCCCCCGGCATGCGTGGATCTTCAAAGCCCAAATGCAAAACTCTCATCGCTGTCTTTCCGTCTCTGAATCTCTGAAGGGCATCCTGCCCGGTACACCTCCCCTGAATCAGGAGCAGTGGCATCGGCTTTGGGAAGCACGTCCGTGCGGTGCCTTATGCGACCGGCGGCCGGTTGATTTGCTGCGCCTGCCAACCTGCCGACGTCGGGAAATCTTGAAGTCATTTCTGCGCGGCAGCATGCCGCGCTGGTGGGCAAGAACGGTGGCACCGCTGATGCCGGCGAGAAGCAACCAGAGCAAGGGCTGCAGGTGGGCGGCGACGGCGAGGACCATGATCAAGGCGAACGCCAGGAGGGCGAACCTGCCCGTCCCCTTTCCCGGGTTGGCAGACGCCAGCACGGGACGCGCCAACAGTGTCAGGACCAAGCCAGCGGTGACCGCACCGACGGCAGATCCCACAGCCATTCCCGAGACGGCGTTTAGCTGCCAGCCGATCCACAGCCCGCCAATAACCAGAAGACACGCACAAGCGAGGCCGATTTGGCAGCGGCGGTAGGCACGCATGGCAAGGAGTATGGTGGCGAGCACCATCAGGACGGCATAGCCGAGGCCGGAAGCCGCCAGCCATGGCAGGAGTCCAAGGGAGCCGTGATACTTCTGCGGAACAATGACGCCGGACATCAGGGGCGGTGCCGTGGCGATGATGGCGAAGGCCACCACCACAAGCTGCCCGAACGAGGCGAAGGAAGCGCCCAGCACCTCGCCAACTTTGACCCCAGGGGTTCGAAGCAAGGGAAATGCAACCAGCGCGGTTCCCGCAGCTACGTAAACGGGCCCCTTTGCAATGGTGGCGAGCGCTTGGAAACCTGCCGCCTCAGCCGAGCCATTGTCCAGAAAGCCGACCACTACGACGTCGATCCCCACCAGCACGGACACGACGCACAGAACCGACGCGATATCGCTCGTTTCGGCCCATCGCCACTTCTCGAGCAACACCCGCGGACGCCAGCGGAGATCCCGATAGAACGACCACGGCACCACCAGCGGTGCCAGGCACCCCACGACAAAACCGAGGACAGCTCCCCCGGCACCCCATGCCATCACGATCACCAGCAGGCTGAAGATCAACCGCAAGACAACCTCGCCGATGGTTGACACTGCGTACCACGTGAAGCGGAGTTCGCCCTGAAGCCACCCGGCGGGCGCATTCACAACGAAAATGACAAAGGCTGCCAGAGCCACCGCTGCTGCCAGGACGGGAGTGGCAAGCGCGAGAGTTACGCCGCCGGCAATGGCGGCTGCGGAAGCACCCGCCAGGCAGGACACGAAGACGGAGAAGGCCACGCCGTTCCGCCGCTCTTCGGAGCCTTCCGGATGCACCGCAACCACATGCGACAGCGGAAGCGGAACCATCGCATTGGCCACGATCCCCACAACGCCGAGGATCATTGCGGCAGCCGCGAACTGTGTGTAATCCGCTGTCCCCAGCATGTTTGCCATCAGCAGCGTGCATGCGTAGCTCACCACGCCCACCAGGCCGGCGGACACAGCGAGGAAGCCACTGTTTTGAGCTATGTTGACGTCTTGGTCCGGCGTCCTTTGCCTGCTTTCAGCCCTGGGCCTCAAGTTCACTGCGGTGGTTATGGCCTGTTCGGATAAATCCACTGATCAGCTACCGTTGCTGGCCATCGTTGGCTTCGGCCGGAGCAAAGACACTTCCCGGTCCGGCAAGAAGCGTGCTGCGGCCTGCCGATCGGATGTCTGCAGTGGCCACGCCGATCTTCTTCATCGCGGCGAAAGCCTCGAACTCGTCCCTGCCCTTCATGATGATTGAGACGTGACCGTCGGCCAGGGCATACTCGTCGGTCGGCCTCAGGGCGGCTGTGAAATCAATACCGTCAGGCACTTCAAACTGCGCAGGCACTTCGAACTGAACCAGGGTGGACAAGTCCGAGTGGAAGGCCCGTGGATCTCCGCCGTCGCGGCGCATCTTCGCTTCCTCCAAGAGCACCCCTGTGAGCAGCATGGTGGTGCGGTCCCAGGTAAAGCAGCGGGCCCATTCACGACACTCGCCGGAGACGATGATGGCTGCCTCGGGTTCGGTCAACTCAGTGACTGCATCAACCATGGCAGATCCGAAGTCCGTGGGATGGTCCACCAGCCATCCCGTACGGCCGTCCACTACCGAATCCCTGATTCCGGGAACCCGCAGCGCCAAGCACGGCACTCCCCAGGCTGCGGCTTCGATTACTGAACAACCCCAGCCTTCTGATGCCGACGTGGTGGCAGTCATCCATGCCCGGCTCAACAGGTTGTCACGGACCTCGTTGGGTTGGTATCCGTGGAAAGTGATGGCGTGGTCCAGGCCGAGGTCCATGGCCAGTTGCTGAAGCCGCGCCCGTTCGGGACCGTCCCCGACGATGTCCATCCGCAGGTTGGGAAGTCTCCGGGCGGCCACGGCGAACTGGCCCAGCAGCAGGTCCAATCGCTTGTGGGGCACCAGCCGGCTCACGACGGCGATAGTCGGCTCAGCGGCCCGCGCGGCGACTGTGGGCGGAATGTCGATGGTACCGTTCGGCACCACGTGGATGGGGCCCCCGAATCCAAGCTTTCGCAGTTCCATGCGCGTTGACGGCGATACCGCTACGATGGCGCGCTGCCCATACACGGTCTTGGCGCCACTGCTTTCGAGGAAGCGGCCTACGGCGGCCATGGGCGGGGAGAACCGAGTGCGGAACTGCTCTTGGTGAACGTGGTGGACCAGTTGGACGATCGGGATTTCCCCGCGCAGGAACAACGGAGAAAAGAAGGGTATTCCGTTTTGGCAATCCACCACGGCATCGAACTGACCGTTGGTGCGCAGGAGCCTGAGTGCGGCCTGCCCATAGATGGAGAGCGCTCCGCCACCGCGCAATATACGGATGCCGTCAATGCTCTCCTCGGCTGACTGGCCGATGTCCTGGCCGGTAAACCATGTGACACGAACTCCGCTGTTCACCCATCTACGGGAGATCTCATGCATGTACTGCTCGGCGCCGCCAGCCTGCGAGTGCTTGACGTCGCGCCAGTTGAGCACCAGTACGTGCTTCCCAGCGAGTTGGGTTGGGGAGTTCATGTCAGTTGAGCCGTCCGTCACGATGTTGCTTTCTGAAGTTGAATCACTGAGGCAAAGCTGGCCACTCCGTCCTGGAAGGGACGGAACGTGGACTCGGCTCCATCGGTCCAGGCCACGGGGAGTTCCACAATGCTGGCGTCGTTGTCCTGGAGCCGAAGAAGCAGTTCCACATCGAAGGCGAAGCCCGTGCTGCGGCACTGCACCATGGCAGCGGTGAGGGCATCACGTTCGAAAAACTTGAAGCCGCACTGGGTGTCCTGGATGCCTTTGACCTTTGATTTGGTCAGAGCCCGGAAGGCCGTGCCGCCCATTCGGCGCCCGATGTGCTGGGGCACAACAAAGGTGGATCCCGGGGCGTGACGGGAGGCGATAACCGCTGCAGCGCCACTCGCGAGTTGCGCCATGGCTTCAGTGAGCGTCGCCAGCGGCGTGGCGAGATCGGCGTCAAAGAAGCCCGTGTACCTGGACGTCCCGCTGAGGAGGCCACGGCGGACAGCTGCCCCTTTTCCGCGACGGGAACACCCCAGCACTGAGATCGGCACTGCATCTCCCTTTTCCCGGGAGATCCGGTGGACCACCGCAGCAGTCTCATCCACGCTGCCGTTATCCACCACCACAATGCGCGAAGACCACGGCTGAACGGCCAGGAAGTCCACTGTTTGCGTCAGTGTGCTGGCAATTCTTCCTGCCTCGTTGTAGGCAGGAATGATGACTTCGAGGTCTACGTGGGAGCGACGCAACGAGTCTGGATGTCGCCGTGCTTGAAGGCGACCCCTCTTGCCGACATGAACGCTGTGTGCGTGAAGCGGAACCATCAGAACCTCCAATATCCGGGAACGGGGACAAAATTCGTGCTCGCAATATATGCAGTGGGGTTACTACGCAAGTCATGACGCGAATCCGGGCGTTGTGCTCCACGTCATGGATTAATATGGCTGCCAAAGGTGTCCCGGGCGCTCTGAGCGAAATTGCTGGTTCTGTGTCAGAGCCCGTCTATAGAGTGGCCACATGAGCCACACTTCTTCCGCGCCTGCCGCTGCCAAGGAACCCACACTCCAGCCTCCTGTCGCCAAGCAGGTCCCCACCCGCCGCGAACACCATGGCGATGTCTTCGTGGACAACTACGAGTGGCTCAGGGACAAGGAATCGGCCGAGGTTGTTGACCATCTCAAGGCAGAGAACGCGTACCAGGAAGCGGTGACGGCGCACCAGGAACCGCTGCGCGAAGCGATGTTCCGGGAGATCAAGGGCCGCACCCAGGAAACGGATCTGTCGGTACCCAGCCGCAAGGATGGCTGGTGGTATTACAGCCGTTCGGTGGAGGGCAAGGAGTACAGCATCCAGTGCCGCGTCCTGGCCGCCAACACGGGCGATCCTGTGGCTGACTGGACTCCCCCGGCGGTTGAAGCAGGCGTTGAGCTTCCCGGCGAGCAGGTGCTCCTGGACGGCAATATTGAAGCAGAGGGCCAGCCGTTCTTCAGCGTGGGCGGTGCCGCGGTGACTATCGACGGCAACCTTTACGCCTACGCGGTGGACAACTCCGGAGACGAACGCTTCACCTTGCGGATCAAGGATCTGCGGACCGGCGAGCTTCTCCCGGACGTTATAGAAGACATCTTCTACGGGGTGGCTTTCTCCCCCGACGGCACCAGGCTCTTCTACACCGTGGTTGATGATTCGTGGCGTCCCTACCAAGTAAAGGCCCACGTCCTGGGCACGCCTGTGGCTGATGATGAGGTCCTCTACCAGGAGGACGACGTCGCCATGTGGCTCGGCTTCGACCTCTCCTCCGACCGCCGCCACCTGGTGCTCAGCATCGGCTGTTCCGAGTTCAGTGAAACGCGGCTGCTCCGCTTCGACGATTACGACGCCGGCCTCAGCACCGTCATTTCCCGCGACCACCGTGTCCTCTACGAGGCCGAGCCCTTCCTCCTTGACGGCAAGGAAACACTGCTCCTGACCCACAACAAGGGTGCCATCAATTCGATGGTGAGCCTGGTGGATCCGGCAGAGCTCTCCAGGCCGCTCGCCGAGCAGGACTGGCGGACCGTCGTCGAGCATTCCGACGACGTTCGCGTCAACGGCGCGGGCGTGACCGCCACGCACCTAATGTTGTCCGTGCGGAAGGACACCATCGAGCGCGTGCAGGTACTCCCGCTGGCGGGCCTGGGCACAGCTGCTCAAGGGGCGCCCGTGGAGCCTGCCTTCGATGATGAGCTTTACACCGCGGGTGTATCCGGCTCCGACTACGAAGCTCCGGTGATCCGCATGGGCTATACCTCCTACTTCACGCCGTCGCGCGTCTACGACTTCGTCCTGCCCACTGCAGAACAACCCGGTGGCGAGTTGCTGCTCCGCAAGGAAAGCCCGGTTCTGGGCGGCTACTCGGCTTCCGATTACGTTGCAACCCGTGAATGGGCCACGGCCGACGACGGCACAAAGGTTCCGCTGTCAGTGCTGCGTCACGCATCGGTCCAGAAGGATGGCACGGCCGCCGGATTGGTTTACGGCTATGGATCCTACGAAATGAGCATGGATCCGGGCTTCGGAGTGGCCCGCTTGTCTCTTCTGGACCGCGGAATCGTCATGGTGATCGCCCACATTCGCGGCGGCGGTGAACTGGGACGCAAGTGGTACGAAGACGGCAAGAAACTCACCAAGAAGAACACCTTCACGGACTTCATCGCAGCCACCGACTGGCTGGCGGAGTCCGGTTGGGTCCACCCCACGCGTATAGCTGCCATGGGCGGATCCGCTGGCGGCCTGCTCATGGGCGCGGTCGCCAACATGGCCCCGGAAAAGTACGCCGCCATAGTGGCGCAGGTGCCCTTTGTGGACGCCTTGACCACCATCCTGGATCCTGAGCTTCCGCTATCCGCCCTGGAATGGGAGGAATGGGGCAACCCCATCACGGACCCGGAGGCCTACGCGTACATGAAGTCCTACACTCCGTACGAGAATGTGGGGACCGTGGCCTACCCCAAGATCGCCGCCGTCACCTCGTTCAACGACACGCGTGTGCTTTATGTGGAGCCCGCAAAGTGGGTCCAGGCGCTGCGCTCAGCGTCCACGGGGACCGAGCCGATCGTCATGAAAATCGAGATGGACGGCGGCCACGGCGGCGCATCGGGCCGCTATGTGCAATGGCGCGAGCGGGCCTGGGACTACGCTTTCGTGGCCGACTCCCTTGGTGCCACGGAACTGCTTCCGGGCGCCGGTCTCAAATAGCTACGCTCGGCGTGCCCGTAGCAATGCGTAGTAGCCAGGGATAATGTCCGGGGATGACGGATTGCTCAGCGGGCGCGTCTCGATGCTCGCTGAGCCTTCCTCCACAAGGTTCCAGTCCGCCGTCGGGAAGGCCTTGGCCCGTTGCGCGGCACCAAAGCGGCCAGGCATCGGAAGTCCCCGGATTGCCCCCTCGAGCGGCGCAGGAATCGAGTTTCGGGTTGCCCCGAGGTGGCTGACGTAGTCCACAGGCGTGCCAGGGAAGTTGGTCTCGGCCAGGAAAACGCCACCGCGGCTTCCGACGACGGGCAGAAGGTTCGCGGCCAAAGCGGACTGGCCGCTGCGGTCCAGTACGTGCAGGACACCTCGGATGAACACGTTTGCGTCCCCGGCCCAACCCGCAGCTTCAAGGGCCGTCGCCACGGCCTCCACGGCGCCAGGTGCCGTCATGTCACACACGGCGAATGACGCCGTCGTGATCCCGGCCGCTTCCTGGCGCGCGCGGTCCACGGCATTAGCGGAGTAGTCGAGCCCCAGTGCGTGTGGAAAATGCTGCGCCAGCAGCCGGGTGAAGCTACCGTTCCCACACCCGACGTCAACTATCGGGAGCGTGGGGTCCAGTTGCTTCAGCGTGTGGAGATAGCCATTGAGTTCATGGGCGCTTCCCGAATCCCACAGGACATCGCCCGTTGCGCCGGTTGAACGAACGTTTCCCCAGTACTGGTCCCAGGCTGTGAGCGGGTCTTTCGGGGCTGCAGAGGACAGCCTGATGAGGCGAGGTATCAGCAGGTACTTCCTGAGCGCAGAGAACATTCTCCAAATATATGGGGCTCTATGCCTCCACCAGCCACTCCAACGCTTCTGTTTCGGAGGTGAAGAACTTGGTGGGGCACGGCGGCTTCATGATGCCCAGGAAGAAGTTGGCGATGACCCTGTCCACTGGGGACGAACCCCACAGGGCGATGCGGGAAGCCTGGCAAGGTTTGGCAAACACCGATCGGGCGCCCCTGGTGACGTCGTCCGTAGTTGCCATGTCAACAATCATGGGATGCCGGTCCGACCCGCAAATTTCGTTGACCCTGTCCATGGCCCTTTGGGCATCCTGTTCCTTAATCCGGGCGCCACGCGGCCATGTCAGGCGCAGGATCCCAGGCTCTTCGAGTTCCAACTCGAATGTCACCTGTTGGTGGTCTTGCGGTGTCGCTGGGTGGTCCACGATTCTCCTCGCACTGTTTCCAAACGGCTGCGGTGGAAATCCGAAATGGATCCCCCACACTCACTGCCTCAAGGCTGTCGAATCCGGGAGCCAAAGTAAAGGTGTGTCCCACGACTCAAAAAGCTCGTTTGGAGTTGGGCGGCCACTGGCCGCTATGCCGCTGATAGGGTGTTGCCAAATCCTGAAATATTGTGGACCAATGGTGGAACGGAAGGGGCTCAGTGGGCGAGACCGTTGCCGGTGAACAGCATGCCTCCCGCTCGGCTGTCGTGGCGGACTCAGACCATGACCGTCTGACGGCCACCACGTCCGTGCTTCGTGCAGCGGGCTTCCAGGTTTTCCCCGCCGCAGACACCGCCTCCATGGCCTTGCATCTCCAGCAACTCCGCCCCTCAGTGGTGGTGGCTGAGAACGCCCTTGCCCATGAACTTGGCAGTCCAGGGGTTCCTGTCCTGCTGCTTCTTGGTGCTCAGGAGTCTGTAGACCTTGAGGAAGTGGAGTCCTGGCGCGTAGCTGACTACCTCATCAACCCGGTCCGGCCCGGGGAACTCGTCCACCGGGTTGAAACCCTGATCGGTCGTGCAAAGGAGCGTGCACGCTCCCGTGGCGAAATCGAAGCACTGCGGGAAAGCCTCCGGAACGTCTCTTCGGCAATTCGGCAGACCAACGATCCGCAGCTGATCGCCGAGCACGTGGTTCGCGGTTTTGGCGAGGCCTTAGGCGCAGACCATGTTTGGTTCGCCACCTTCCGCGATGAACGGGTCCCCAGCATCCGGGCGCAATGGAACCGTCCGGGACTTCCGCTGCTGCCGGCAAGGCTGGGCGAGAGCGAAAACATCATCATCGAAACGGCAAACCGGCTCTGGGCCGAGGCGGACGTCCTCGCGGTAGCGGACCACCGGGAAGACCCTGACTCGAAGATCGCCAAAGCACTTCAGGAGTGGTCCGGCGAACTTAAACCCATATCCACTGTGCTGCTTCCTGTCGGCGAAGGCGCTTCCGCCATGGGCATCATCCTGTTGTCCACTGTGCAGGAGCGTCACGACTGGACGCGTGCCGAGATCGCCTTGATGCAGCACGTCGCCGGGAACGTAGCCCACGGGCTCATCCAAGGCCACCTCATCAGTGCCCAGCAGCGCGTCCTGCACCAGTTGAGGCAACTGGACAAGGCTAAGACTGATTTCCTGGCCACCGTAAACCATGAGCTACGGACACCCCTCACCTCCATCACCGCCTACCTGGATATGATCCAGGACGGCTCCGGAGGCCCGGTTCCCGAGGGCATCAGGAAAATGCTGGACGTTATTGCCCGCAACTCGGACCGCTTGCGCAGGCTGATTGAGGACATGCTCACAGTCTCCATGCAGGACGGCAGCAACCTGGACCTCAAGCCGGTCGACCTCGACAAGCTCCTGCAGGTGGTGGTGGCAACTCTCCGGCCGTTGGCAGAATCGCGCCATGTTTCCGTGTCCTTTACGGAGGCGACCGAAGACATTGAAGTCACTGCCGATGAAGCAAAGCTTGAACAGGTGTTCACCAACATCGTGGCCAACGCCATCAAGTTCACTCCCGAGGGCGGCCGTGTTGGCATCACCAGCGCCATGGCAGCTTCCGAGAATGGCGGACGGGCAGCCCTTGTGCAGATCGAAGACAATGGCCTTGGCATCCCGGAACACGACCTCCCCCACATCCTGACGCGCTTCTACCGCGCGTCCAACGCCACCTCTGCGGCAGTACCGGGCAGCGGATTGGGGCTGGCGATCGCAAACGACATCATCAGCCGCCATATGGGCCGCATGGCCTTTGACTCCATTTTGGGATCCGGGACCACGGTATCCGTGGAGTTGCCGGTGGGAGGACCCTAGGCTGGCTAGCTGTAACCGGCCGCTTCAGTGACAGGTTTCGGCTGCGCCCTCCGGGACTGTGACAGCGGTGTCGTTGCCAGGCCCGGAAGATGTGATCCGTGGTCACTAATGCTCGACATGCAAAGAAACAAAACTGATGCCCCGGGCAGCAGCCCAGGGCATCAATTTAGCTCGTATGGCCTTGAGAGGCGCTCCCCCAATGTTTAGTTCGGCCACCAACCGATGCTGGTGGTGTTCGTCTTACCTGTGGTGGTGCTGTTCGGCCACCAGCCGATTGCCGTACTGTCCTGCGTAGGCTCGGCATTAGCCGGAGCAGCGAATCCCGTTACTGCCAGAACTGCCGCCATGAGCAGGGTTGCCGCAAATTTTTTCATCCGCTATGCCCTTTCGTACTGATGCGAATTTATTGACTGTGACTTGAATAAAGTCACGGGGCAAACTATACGAGCTTTTCTTCCGCAATGACATGGATAATGGGCACATGCAAAGTCCTCACCTGGCCACCCACCTTGTTGCCGGACTCAATGCACGCGCCAAATGGAAGGCGCGGGACTTTGACGAGGCCTTCAAGATGGCAGCAGAGGCTGCGGAACTCGCCAGGGAGGCCGGCGACGAACTGGCCTGGTGGAACATGCGTTACCTGCAGGCGGAGTGCCTCCGTGACCAGGGGACCATCGAGGAATACCTGGCACTGGCGACCTCCCTCAATGATCACAGCCTCACAGCGTCCTCAGCCGAGCTCGGTGCCAAGGCAGGAACAATGGTAGCCATCGGGCTGCAAGGCCTCGGCCGACTTGCCGAAGCCGCAACCATGGCGGCCGACGCCGCAAAACTTGCCGCCACGGACCCGGATCTCCTCTATGTTCAGGTCCTTGCCCAACGCGCTCTCATCGCGGCCTTGGCTGAGAGCCGGCTGCTGGACGATGCGTGGCGGGAATGCCTTGTTCTTGAGACGTTGATTTCTGATGACATTGATGAAGACACCGCGGGCAAGGGTTACTGGGTCATCGGAAACGTTGCTTTCCTGGCTGATCGCGTTGCAGATGGGGGTCGGTACCACGATCTGGCCGCCGAAAGGCTTTCACCGTCAAAGGACGTTGATTTGTGGGCTCGCTTCAACCGCGCCTCCGCGGAAATGCGGTTGCAGGCAAAACTCGGTGACGCGGCGACCCTTCGCTGCATTGAAAGGGCAGAGCTCGCTACCGATATTGTGGGCGGTTCCGAGCGGGATCATCTGGAAATGTCCTTGGTCCGCGCCCATTGGAATTACCTCGCCGGCGATATGCAGGAAGCCCTGGCGATCCTTGAACCCCTTTGCTCTCGTTCCTCCATTCTGGCTACCCAAACGTCCGCCGAAGCCCATTTCCTGTTCGGACGGACCTTGCTGGCGTCCGAGCGACATGAAGAAGGCATGGCTGCTTTCGAAGAAGCAGCAAAGCTCTTCGACCAAGCGGCCCTGCCCGAGCGCAGCGCAGCCGTTCGCGAGCATCTTCGGCAAAGCGTCCGGGGCGGGCCGCACGGGGAGTGAGCATGTCTGACTCAGAAATGTACTCCGCGAATGACCCCCGTTTGGGGCTCCTACTGGAAGGCATCGTCAGGTTGGCGGCCGGAGACCTGAACACCAGGATCCGGGTCTCCGAGGCACGCGACGAGATTGACGCCGTGATCATGGGCACCAACCTCTTGGCCGAAGATCTACAGATCGTCTATGAGGAGCTGGAGCAAAGGGTGCAAGCCCGGACACAACAGCTCAACGAAGCGCACCTTGCGATGCAGCGCATGGCCATGACGGATCCCCTGACGGGTTTGAACAACCGCTCCGCTTTCGCCACCGCCCTGAGCAAGGCGCAAGCGAACGGCGTGCAAGGCAACAAACGGCCGGGGATCCTCCTGCTGGATATGGATGGCTTCAAGGCCATCAATGATTCACTTGGCCACACCATCGGTGACAAAGTCCTGGAAACGGTGGCGAACCGTATCAGCGGTGCGGTCCGCGAGCAGGACATGGTTGCCCGCATGGGCGGCGACGAGTTCGCTGTCCTGCTTCCGGAGGTGACCCCTGCAGAGGCCAGCGCCATTGGCAGCCGAATCCTCGCCGCCGTGGTGGGGGCGATGGAGATTGAGGGCCAACACCTCCGCTGCGGGGTCAGCATGGGGCTCCGGATGGCCGATCCAGGCCAGCGTGCAGAAGAGCTCATGATGGAAGCGGACATCGCCATGTACGAGTCCAAGGCGGACGGGCGCGGCAAGCTCAAGGTGTTCGCCCCTGACATGCTGCTGGCCCGGCAAATGCGGAACCAACTGGTGGGCGAGCTCAAAGAGGCGATCACCGATTCTCAGCTGGTGCTCTATTACCAGCCCATCATCAGGCTGGATACCCGCGAGATTGAGGGGGTGGAAGCCCTGGTCCGCTGGAACCACCCCACCCGTGGAATCATCATGCCGGATGAGTTCATTCCCATTGCCGAGGAAACGGGAATGATCTCCGATCTGGGCGGCTGGGTGCTCCGCACCGCCGTCGAGCAGTTGAAGCAATGGCGTACCGACCCTCTGACGGCGGGCCACAACTTCAGCATGCGCATCAACGTTTCAGCTGCGGACCTGCAGCGTCTTGAGTTCATTGAAGACGTTCGCGAGGCGCTGGTATCAGCCGACCTGGACCCGTCGCTACTGGTCCTGGAGCTGACCGAAAGCGCCGTGATCCAAGGCAACGACCTGGACCGTTACACGCTCAACAGCCTGCGCCGCCTTGGCGTGGGACTGGAGATTGACGATTTCGGCACCGGCTACTCCTCCATCAGCTACCTTCGCCAACTGCCCGTGGATACGGTCAAAGTGGACCGGACGCTGCTCTCCGCCCTGGGCAGCGACCCTTCGCAGCCAGCCCTTCTCGCCGCCGTACTGCAGCTCATCCGCGCCTGCGGCCTGGCTGCTGTGTGGGAGGGCGTGGAAACCGCCGAGCAGGCCGAGTACCTCCTGAGCATCGGGTGCACCAGCGGCCAAGGCTACTACTTCAGCCGTCCTTTGCCTGCAGCGCAATTGACCGAACAGCTGAAACACCACAAGACGTGGCCCGTCAGCTGATTTTCCGGGTCCACGGATGGTGCCGCGTGCGCCACTCCGAGTCCAGAATCGCGTAAATGTTCTCGGTGGCCCACTGGCCTTTGTAGTGCCAGTTGTCCACCAGGGTGGCTTCGAGCCGCATGCCCAGGCGTTTGCAGATACCAGCAGAACCGGCGTTGAGTGCATCCAGCTTTGCGTCGATCCGATGGAAGGCCAGTTTCTCGAATGCCAGCTTCATGACGGCTTCCGCTGCCTCCGTGGCAATGCCGTGGCCACGCGCCTCCGGATGCAGTATCCAGCCCAGCTCACCTTGTCCGGTACCCTCCAACCACTTCAGCACCACCTCGCCCATCAGGCCGGGGTGGTCCTTGCGCTCGATGGCAAGGCATACCCAGTCGCCTTCCTGGTTGAACTCGAAGTTGGCGTACCTGCCGAGGACCTCCATGGACTTTGTCTTGGTCAGCTCGTTGCGCAGGAGGTACCGGGCAGTTTCGGGAAGCGACTGATAACCGTGGAACCGTTCAAGGTCCTCGGCCTCGAACCGCCGCAGGATGAGTCGATCGGTGATGATGGGAAGCTCAATTTCGGGCATGACTCCGAGGCTACTAGGTACGGGCGAATCATGGTCCAGTCTTGACACGTGGCGCGATCTGGGATTACCTAATGAACATTCGGTAAATAAAGCTGGAGGCAATGACGCATGGTTGAAACAACCCTCTCCGGTGCACAGCACCACATCCTGACGAACGACTACGCGTCCGAATGGATGGGCATCGAGGTCCTCAAGCTCGACGACGGCCACGCCACCATCCGCATGCATCTCCGCCAGGAAATGCTCAATGGGTTCGGCATGGCACACGGCGGAATGATCTTCGCCTTCGGCGACACCGCCTTCGCACTGGCCTGCAACCCGGCCAACCCCACGCCAAAGCAAGCCGCCAACATCACGGTGGCGTCCGGCGTCGATATCAACTTCATCAAGCCGGCGTTCCAGGGCCAGGTGATCACCGCCGTCGCAAACCGCCGCGCGAGCACCGGCCGAAGCGGCCTTTACGACATCCAGATATATGCGGCTTCCCCGGACGAAGACGCCTCTGATCCCACAGCTTCCGATCCCGCTAGCGGGGAGCTCATCGCTGAGTTCCGTGGCCGCAGCCGCACCATCTCCAAGAAGTAGGAAACCCATGACGCAGAACACCGTGGCCGCACCCGCAGCTTCCTCAACCAAGGAAACCGCCCCAGTGCTTGACCGTGAAGAAACCATCTCCCGCGACGAACTCGAGGCCTTGCAGCTCACCCGCCTCCAGCACACGGTGGCGTACGCCTACGATCGCGTGCCGCTGTACAAGCGCAAGTTCGACGAAGCAGGCGTGCACCCCACGGATCTCCGCGAGCTGAGCGACCTCGGCAAGTTCCCCTACACCACCAAGGAAGACCTCCGGCTGGAGTACCCCTTTGGTATGTTCGCCGTCCCGCAGGATCAGGTGGCGCGAATTCATGCGAGCTCCGGCACCACCGGCCGCCCCACCGTTGTTGGCTACACCAAGAACGACCTCGCCAACTGGGCAACCCTGGTTGCACGCTCCTTCCGCGCCTCCGGCGTCCGGCCCGGGATGAAAGTCCACAACGCCTACGGCTATGGCCTGTTCACCGGCGGCCTCGGCGCGCACGCGGGTGCTGAAGCGCTCGGCTGCACCGTCATCCCCATCTCCGGCGGTCAGACCGAACGCCAGATCCAGCTCATCCAGGACTTCAAGCCGGACGCCATCCTGGCCACTCCCACCTACCTGCTCACCATCGCCGATGCCATGCAACACCAAGGCATCGACCCCACGTCCACTTCGCTCAAGTACGCCGTCCTGGGCGCCGAACCGTGGACCGAAGAAATGCGCCACGAGCTTGAAACCACCATGAACATCAAAGCCTCGGACATCTACGGGCTCTCCGAAGTCATGGGCCCGGGCGTCGCCGGCGAAGCTGTTGAAACGCAGGACGGCTGCCACATCTGGGAGGACCACTTCCGCCCCGAAATCATCGATCCGTTCGACCACTCGACCGTGCTGGCCGACGGCGAACCCGGCGAACTCGTCTTCACTTCCCTCACCAAGGAAGCGTTGCCGATCATCCGGTACCGCACCAAGGACCTCACCCGCCTGCTGCCGGGCACCGCACGCCCCGCGCACCGCCGCATGGGCCGCATCACCGGCCGCAGCGACGATATGATCATCCTGCGCGGTGTGAACCTGTTCCCATCGCAGATCGAGGAAATCGCGCTGCGCATCCCCGAGCTCAGCCCGCACTTCCAGCTCGAAATTACCCGCCCCGAAGGCAAACGCATGGATTCCCTGACCGTGAAGATCGAGCGCCGCGAGAACGTTCCGTCCGAGGCAGGTACGACGGCGGCACACACCTTGCGTGAACAGATCAAGATTCACGTCGGGTCATCTTGCGTGGTTGACGTTGTAGAGCCCGGTTCCCTTGAGCGGTCCAACGGTAAGCTCCGCCGGATTTACGACATGCGCCCCAAGGGCTGAACGCGTTCACCCGTAGAGATCGTGAGAAAATGCCAGCATGCCTACTGAGACCACCACCAAGCGCGGACGGCCCGGTTATGACCAGCAGTCGGTGCTCCGCATCGCCGTCGACGTCTTCAACCGCCACGGGTACGACGCTACGTCCATGGGCATCCTGGCCGAAAACCTCGGGATCTCGAAGTCAGCCATCTACCACCACGTGCCGTCCAAGGGCGATCTTCTGAAGCTCGCCCTTGACCACGCATTGGGAGGGCTGGAAGCCATCCTGGAGGAGCCAGCCGCTACGTCCGGGCCCGCCGATGCTCGGCTGGAGTTCGTGCTGCGGCAGACCATTGCGGTGCTGGTGGACAGGCTCCCGTTCGTGACCCTGCTGCTGCGATTGCGGGGCAACACGGAGATCGAGCGTGATGCACTGGAACGTCGTCGCGCCTTCGACCACAAGGTGGCCGAGCTGATTGCCGCTGCCCGGGAAGATGGCTCGCTGCGCCAGGACATCGATCCGCGCACCGTCACACGCCTCCTGTTCGGTACCATCAACTCGATCGTGGAGTGGTACAAGCCGGGCGGCTCGCTGTCCCCGGAGAAGCTCGCCGACGACGTCATCACCATGGCCTTCGACGGCCTCCACACGGCCGCCTGACGCTCTCTCACATCCCGCGGGGCTTCCCGCCGCCCCTCTCTCACATCCCTAGGGCTTCCCACCGGCCTTCTCTCACATCCCTCGGACTCCCGGCCGACCGTCTCTCACATCCCCCGGGGCTTCCCGCCGATCGTCCAGGAGCCGGATCCGCCGGCGGACACCCCTCCTGACCATTGGTCCCCCGAACGCGAAACGCCCTCCCACGTAACGTGGAAAGGCGTTTCGTCGTAGGTAGAGAGCGACCCCCCTCAAACCCGCGGAACGTGATAGAGCGACACCCTCAAACCCGCGGGATGTGGAAGAGGGCTATTTCTCCACGAGGGTGAGGACGTCGTACGTGGCCACGATTTCGTCGTTCTGATTGGTCAGGACGGCGTCCCAAGCCACCTCACCGTATTCGTCGGTCTCGCGGGGGGTGATCTTCTTGGCCGTCAGCGTGACCCGGATGGAGTCGCCTGCTGCAACAGGGGTGATGAAGCGCAGGTTCTCCAAGCCGTAGTTGGCCAGCACGGGACCCGGAGCTGGCTCAACAAAGAGGCCTGCAGCCCAGCTCAAAAGCAAGTAACCGTGGGCCACAATACCGGGGAAGAACGGGTTGGCCTCGGCGGCTTCCTGGTTGGTGTGTGCGTAGAAGGTGTCACCCGTCGAGTTCGCGAAGGCAGTGATGTCCTCAAGCTTGACCTCACGAAGATCCGAGCGAACAGCGTCACCGATGCGGAGGGTGGAGAGGTGCTTCCGGAACGGGTGCTCCCCCTCGGTTTCTACGGTGAAGTTCCGGTCAGCGCCCGTATGCCAGAGGCCGGTAACGGCGGTCAGCATGTTGGGGGAACCCTGAATGGCCGTGCGCTGCATGTGGTGCAGGACGGATCGGATGCCGCCCAGCTCCTCGCCGCCACCTGCGCGGCCGGGACCGCCGTGAACCAAGTGTGGGACCGGGGAACCGTGGCCGGTGGACGAGCGCGCGTCTTCACGGTTGAGCAAGTGAACGCGGCCGTGGTGGGCAGCGATGCCCAGCACCAGTTCCTGCGCCACGGAAGGATCGTTGGTGCACACCGATGCCACCAGCGAGCCGGAGCCGCGGGCTGCCAGACGGATGGCGTCGGCGAGATCCGAGTACCCGATCACCGAGGACACTGGCCCGAAAGCTTCGAGTGAGTGGACCTCTTCGGCTTCGGCGTCTGCCCAGCTCAGGAGGACCGGCGACATGAAGGCACCGTCTTCCACTACGCCCACTCCGCCGCCAACGGAGGTGACCGACGGCGAATCGAGAGATCCGTACGCAAGCTCACCGCCGGCGTCGATCATTGACTGAACCGCCGCACGGACGTCGGCGAGCTGTTCCAGCGACGCCAAGGCGCCCATGGTGACGCCATCGGCGCGCGGGTCGCCAACCACGACGCGTTCGTTGATTCGCGCACCGACGGCAGCAGCGACGTCGGCCGTCAGCTCCTGCGGGACGATAACGCGGCGGATCGCGGTGCACTTTTGGCCGGCCTTGACGGTCATCTCAGTGACCACCGCCTTGATGAAAGCGTCGAACTCCGGGGTGCCGGGGACCGCGTCGGGGCCGAGGATGGCTGCGTTGAGGGAGTCGGTCTCGGAGGTGAAGCGGATGCCGCCCTGCACCACGTTCTTGTGCCCCTTAAGCGAGTTGGCAGTGGATGCCGAGCCGGTGAAGGAAACGAGGTCGCGGTAGTCGAGCTCATCAAGGATGGTCCGGGCAGAACCGGAGATCAGCTGAAGGGAGCCTGCCGGGAGAATTCCCGACTCAACGATTGCCTTGACCGCCGCAGCAGCAACGTAACCCGTGGGCGTGGCCGGCTTCACGATGGTGGGGACGCCGGCGAGGAACGCCGGAGCGAACTTTTCCAGCATGCCCCAGACCGGGAAGTTGAACGCGTTGATCTGGACTGCGACGCCGGGAATCCTGGTGTAGATGTGCTCGGCGACGAACGATCCGTCCTTGGACAACGTCTCCATGGGACCGTCCACCACAACCTGCGAGTTGGGCAGTTCGCGGCGACCCTTGGAGCCGAACGTGAAGAGCACACCGATCCCGCCATCGATATCGATCATGTTGTCGATCTTGGTGGCACCGCTCTGCGAAGAGGATTCGTACAGTTCTTCGCGGCGCCCGTTGAGGTACATGGCCAGCTCTTTGAGCTTGAGCGCACGCTGGTGGAACGTCAGCTTCCCAAGTTCAGTTTGCCCGGTGGTGCGGCCGTAATTCACGACGGCGGCAAGGTCCAGTCCGTCGGTGCTGACGTTGGCCAGCAATTCTCCGGTGCTGGCATCACGGACCGGGACTTTCCTGGCTTCGGCTGCCGGCGTCCACCATGCATCCTGGACATAGCTGGGGACGGTTGCAACGGCTGTGGTTTCCGGGGCGACTGCGGTAGTGGTCATCGTCGACGGGTCCTTCCAAGGCACGTGAAATCGGCACGGTCCCTGCTGACTGGAGTCAACATTACTGACCGGCCGTTCGGTAATATATACAGGGTACATGAATGCCCGGTGGAGTACAGCAGGAATTTTGCTGCTTGGTTGGAACACAACGAAGGGCCGGCCTCCCTGGTGGGAGACCGACCCTTCGCGTGTCCTGGCTTGAGACCGGTGACTCGGCTAGATGGCGCCGAACTTTGCGTCAAACCTGAACATGAATGCTGCCATCGCATCTCGGTTCACGGGCAGCAGCGGCTTGAAGGACTTGCCAGCTGATTCGGCCCAACCCGTTGAGATGCCCTGAGCTGCAAGCCAGGTGATCTCCTTGTAGAACTGAGCGCCGACCGGAACATCAACGAACGGCGAAGTTGCCGGCGCCGTGAACTCGGGCTGCTCAGCCAAGCGGTACATGAAGGCAGCCATCGCGTCTCGGTTCACAGGCTGCAACGGACGGTACGTCTTGGTCTTGTCAGCCTCTTCCCAACCCGTGGAGATGCCTTTGTCAGCAAGCCAGGTGATCTCCTTGTAGAACTTGGCGTCCGTGGGGAGGTCAGCGAAGGGAGAAACAGCAGGCGGCGTGAACTCAGGCTCACCCGACAACCGGTACATGAACGCAGCCATGGCGTCACGATTCACCGGGGTCAGGGGCTGGTAAGTCCTGGACCCGTTGGCTTCCCAACCGGTGGAGATTCCTTCGTTGGCCAACCAGAGGATTTCATTCTGGAACTGGGCGCCTAGGGGAACATCGTCAAAGCCCCGGGTACCCTGCGTCGCAGTCGCGTAGCTCAGCGTGCCAAGGTCCGTATTCTGGCCTACGAAAGAGGAAACGGACCGGGCGTTGGCCTCTGCGAGAACGTTGCCGGAGAAGATCGGACCGGACTCACCAGCAGGTTCCGCTGAGACAAAGTAGAGTCCCGTGGTCAGGCCAGTGACCTTGAAGGTCCCGTCCGCTGCGGTGTAGGAGAAACGGGTAACGAGAGACTCATCCTTGGTGTAAACGTTGACCCGCACACCGTTCAGGGGAGTACCAGTAGAGCCCAGAACCTTCCCGGTCAGCGTTCCGCCCTGGCGAACGGTTGCGTTGACGCTGGAAACGGTCTGGCCGGCGGCTACAGTCACGGGAGTCGCGTTAGCCGCGCCCCCGGACTCCGGGAGGTTCTTATACAACTGGGCCTCGTAATTGGAGATGAATCCCTTGGTCCGGTTGAACTGAACCTTGTACGCACCCGGCAACAGGTTCTTCAGCGCGTAGGTGGTCTGCGACGTTTCCATGACCGTAGACGCTGCAACAGTGCCGTCTTGGGCAATGGCAGTAATACTCATGCCCGGACCACTCATCGTGGGGCCCGGAGCAGGTGCGCCCGCGATGGAACCCGCGATAGTGGCGGCCGCAACTGCAGTGTCCTGAATGCCCGCGAGCTGCTGCCCTTCAGTCACTGTCACCGACGGCGAACTGCCGGCAGAGGCCACACCGCCGTGCCACATGGTGGCCCACTTGTCGCTGAATGACGCAAAGCGAAGCTTGTAGGTTCCGGCTTCCAAACCGCCGATGGTGTAGTTCCCCAACTTGTCGGCACTAATCCACGCCGAACCCACGAACTCATTCTTGGTGTAGTCAGGCCCGGCCTCAAGGCTGACCTGCCCGGTGAAAGCGGGCATACCTGCTGGAACCGAGATATTGCCCGAGACCATCGCAGCGGGCTTCAGCGTCTGATTGATGCCAGAGGTAGTGGCACCCGCTGAAACGCTGACGAGCGTTCTTGAACCATCCGGAGAGGTTGAGTAATAGGCCCCGACTACCGGAGACGGGGATTCGAAGTAAGAGAAATTTACCCAGTGGTTAACCGCGGGAAGTCCACTGACCGTGAACGTTCCATCCGAGGCCACACTGGCCGTTTGATAGCCACCGATTTCCGGGCCAGCGAAGACTGTTACCTTGGTGACATCCACGCCCGCAGGCACGGTGACCGTTCCTGAGATACTGCCCGTAGTTGCTGCAAACGCCGGGGATGCGATCCCGGCAGGCAAGGCACCCAAGATGAGTGCTGCTAATAGAGTGAGTGCGAGCCGAAAACGGCCGCGAGAATAACCCCTCATGGGTCCCCCATGTTTCATGCGAACGAAGGGGCCGCAAATGGCGGCCCCTCGCGATCCTAGTGCAGAAAACGATTTATTCTAAACGCC
This sequence comes from Paenarthrobacter sp. GQ52, assembly GCF_059759005.1. Classification (NCBI taxonomy): domain Bacteria; kingdom Bacillati; phylum Actinomycetota; class Actinomycetes; order Micrococcales; family Micrococcaceae; genus Paenarthrobacter; species Paenarthrobacter sp. GQ52. Next base: position 52,457 of record NZ_JCAXEJ010000012.1, on the reverse strand, counting down.
GTTGTTTGACCTGGACTCTGTGCAGAAAGGGTTGGTTTCCGTTCGAATTGGAGCCAACCCTTTCTGGTTGATCGGTCAGGCTAAATGGAGCCGAACTTCGTGTTGTAGCGAAACATGAACGCTGCCATTGCGTCACGACTCACGGGCAGCAACGGCTTGAAGGACTTGGTGTTGCCCGATTCAGCCCAACCCGTGGAGATGCCCTGAGCTGCAAGCCAGGTGATTTCCTTGTAGAACTCGGCTTCGACGGGCACGTCGATGAATGGTGATTCCGTGGGTGGAGTGAACTCAGGCTCGCCAGCCAAGCGGTACATAAACGCCGCCATCGCATCACGGTTCACAGGCTGCAAGGGACGGTAGGTCTTGGTTTGGTCGGCCTCTTCCCAACCTGAGGAAATGCCCTTGTCCGCTAGCCACGTGATTTCTTTGTAGAACTGCGCCCCCATGGGCAGGTCCGTGAAAGGGGAACCGGTTGGTGCAGCGAAGGCAGGCTTGCCCGATAACCGGTACATGAACGCAGCCATTGCGTCCCGATTAACAGGAGTTAGCGGTCTGTAGATTTTGGCCCCATTCGACTCCCACCCTGTGGAAATCTGCTTGTCAGCCAACCACTGCATTTCATCCTCAAACTGCGCACCGAGCGGAACGTCATCAAAGCCCCGGGTACCCTGCGAAGCGGTGGCGTAGCTCAGTGTTCCGATGTCGGTGTTCTGCCCGGAGAACGTGGAAACGGACCTGGCATTGACCTCGGTGAGAACATTGCCGGAGAAGATCGGACCCGACTCACCAGCAGGTTCCGCTGACACGAAATAGAGCCCCGTTGTTAAACCAGTTACGTTGAATGTGCCGTCCGCCGCCGTTGTCGCGCGACGGGTAACCAGAACCCCATCCTTGGTGTAAACCCGAACAGCCGCATCTTTCAAAGGTGCGCCATTGGCACCCAAAAGTTTGCCTGCTAAGGTTCCGCCGATACGTCTCACTTGGTTGATGTTCGAGACAGTTTGGCCCGGAGCAACCGTAATGGCGGCGGCACTCCCCAGGCCGGCGTTTTCGGGCACGGCGTTGTAATACTGCCCTTCCTGGGCAGTCCGGTAGCTGTCATGGTCATAGCGATTGAATTGGACTTTGTAGGTCCCGGGAAACAACCCACTGACCGCGTACTCGTTGGGCTCAAGCAAACGTACTGTGTTGACATAGTTCGCCACCGTTCCATCAAGGTTCACGACGTCCACGCTCGGATAGTTGACGTCGCCGTCCGCGAAGCCTCTAATCGTGGCACCTCTCACGGCTGCGTCCGTCAGCCCCTGAATATGCTGCGTACCAGTCAGAGTCAAGGACGGGGCTGCAGATGGATGAGCAACTCCGCCGTGCCACATGGACGCGTAAGTGGCATCGTGGGATTGGAATTCAAGTTTGTAGGACCCCGCTTCAAGCCCCCCAATAATGTAGGCTCCCGCTTTCACATCCGTGCGCCCTGCAGCCTTGGCAAGATCATTGATTGGTCTCGCTAAGACGGTTCCATCAAACCTCGTTGGGCTGAAGAGGGTCCCAGAGATCAATGCAGACTGCTTCAAGACCTGATCTATTCCCGTGGTGGTCAGCCCGTCAACAACCTTGATTCTTGTCGCCTGGTCACCACTGGGAACTCCCGGATAGTGAGTCTCGACAAAAGGTTCGGAGCCAAAAGTCTGCCTGAAAAAGACTACGTACTCACCCGGCGCCAGGGGACCAAGCTCGAAGTTTCCATCGCGGTCAGAAAGGTGGGACCAGTCATTGTCCGCTTCATGATCCCCGTGAACCTCAGCATGTACGACAACATTCCCGGGATTAGTACCTGTCGGCAAAGCGACCTTTCCCTTAATCCTGCCACCAGGGGTCATCGTGTGTTTGATTCCGGCGATCACCTCACCTTGGGCCAGGGCGATCGGGGTGGCGTCTTCAAATTTGAAACCACCGTAATAGGAGGGGATGACCAAATGGGAGAATCCAGAGCTCCTGAAATACAGCCGATATTCATCAGCATCGAGGCCCTGGATGGTGAACTGGCCAGCAGCGTCTGGCCGGACAGTCTCAGAAAATGATTTACCTTGGGCATAAATGTCAACCGAGGTAACGTTCACCCCCGCAGGCACCGTCACCGTTCCTGAAATACTGCCCGCAGCTGCTGCAAACGCCGGGGATGCGATCCCGGCGGGCAATGCGCCCAAAATGAGTGCTGCTAAAAGTGCGAGTGTGAGCCGAAAACGGCCGCGCGAATTACCCCTCATGGGTCCCCCATGTTCATGCGAACGAAAGGGCCGCTTGGTCAGCGGCCCGCTCGTGATCTTATGGCCTCAACCGGTGCACAGTCGATAGTCGAGGCTCAGATGACGCATGAGAGTGAGAGAACACTTCCGCGCGGGAACCGCCTAGCCCCGCCTGAGCAGCTTCCGCACCAAAAGCATGGGCTTCTTCAAGAACTCCCCCACGCTGGTCCGCACAACCACGGTCTGGTTCAGCGCCTCCAGGCGTTCCAGGATGTGGTCGAGCTTGGCTGCGGACTCGTCCAGGCGTCGCTGCTGGGCAACGATGAGTTCCTCTTGCTCAGAAAGTACGCGCGTCAGGTAAAGCATGGTGCCGAGTCCACCCTGCGCGGCTTGGTCGCGGAGGTAATCGTCGCGGACCAGGGCGTCGTACTGTGCATGCTCAGCAACCTTCGCGAAGATGCTGTTGCTGTGGTGCCCTGCGGATTCCGGCCGCTGCGACCAGAAGGCGAGAGGTTCGCCGTCGAGGAAGCCAACACGCGAGTGGCTCAGGACGCGAAGGTGGAATTCCCAGTCGCCCACCACCGGCAGGTTCTCGTTGTAGTAGCCAACATGATCGTGAAGATTGCGTCGGTACAGGAAAGAAATAGGAACCGCGCGGTTGATCTTGAGCATGTCTGCCAGCGTTATCTGCCGCATGTCGGCCCAGAAGATCTCACGGCGGATGGGCTCGATCCTGTCCTCCACAAGCTCCTCGATGACGATCTCGGTACGCACCATCACACCGCTTTCAGCAGCGTGCGCGGGATCGTCAAGGTAGGCCACTGTGCGGGCCAGGAACTCGGGGGCCCAGAAGTCGTCGTCGTCATGAATCACCACGAACTCGCCGGAACCGGCCTTGAGGCCAGCGTTCGATGCCCCCTCCATGCCGGCTGACTCAGCATGGTGAATGGTGGTGATGCGGGACCGTTCCGCTTCCGACCGCTGGGAGGTGAGGTGTTCGACGTCGGCCGGGTTACCGCCGTCGTTGACTATCACCAGCTCGAAGTCCTGGAAAGTCTGGGCGAAGATGTCATCCAAAGCACGTGCCAGGAAGATGGGTCGGTTCTTGGTTCGGGTCACGATGGTGACGCGGGCGCCGGAAGTCATGCGGATCCATCCATGTCAGAGATTAGTCAACCTGCATCTTAGCAGCGCTGGCTACTCCGAGTTTTGCCCGGACGGCGGTCAACTCCGGACCGGAAACACCGTTCTCTGCCAGGAACCCGGCCGCATCCAGCGACGCCAGGAATGCCCTCAGACTCGCCCGCCGCTCGGTCAACATGGCCTCCAGCGCGGTCTCGGACAGGTAGGGATCGTGGGCATGCGGCGCCCCGTGGGTGCGATGCCGCTCGTTGATCCCCCGCGCTGCGAGTTCGTATCCGTGCACGATTTCCTCATCACCAACCCCGGCCAATCGCTGCAGGATCAAAGCGATCACGCCGCTACGGTCCCTTCCCGCAGAGCAGTGAACCACCACCTTGCCGGGCGACGCCGCAATGGCTTTGAAGACCGCCGCGATTTTGTCAGCGAACAGCTCAAGATAATCACCGTACTGCGCAGGGTACTTCAGGTACGGGCCGAAAAGCTCGCTGAAGTCCCGATGGTCCGGATCTTCTGTTGGGCAATGCACGACGTCGATACGCGCCTTCACGTCGTCCGGCACCTCGGGATCGGTGTCGCGTTGCCGCCGCTCGCGCGAGGCGCGGAGATCGATCACGGTACGGACGCCGTCGTCGTACATCTGCTGCCACCCGGCTTCGGTGACCCATTCGTGGCGCCCCATCCGGTACACGTCCCCGGCGATCGGCCATGCGTTGACGGCACCGTCCCAGTGGACGCCCTGGTGAGCTGAAGTCGTCCCATCCATAGGAGCCAGCTAAGCACAAAGTTTGGGAATGAGGTCTTGCGGAGGCTGAGTGACCTATGTCATACTCATTCTCGATGCGCATCGACGATACGTATCGACAAGCCACAGGAACTGTTCAGCAGAGAGCACAAGGAGGTCAGGGCATGCCCACCAGCAAGGACGTTGCCCAAGCCGCCGGAGTAGCTCAAAGCACAGTCTCCTACGTACTGAGTGGCAAGCGGCCGATCTCCGAGAAGACCCGCAAGAAGGTTGAAGACGCTATTCAGCAGTTGACCTATCAGCCCAATGCCGGCGCTCGCGCCCTTGCCAGCCGCAAGACCCGGGTCATCGGCTTGGTGATCCCCTTCATACCCGAACTGCACATGGCCTCGATCATGGAGTTCGTGTCCGTCATCGCCAACACCGCCAGACTCTATGATCACGACATTCTCCTGGTCACGGAGGACGAAGGCGCACCCGGGCTGAAGCGCGTGGTGGGCCAGCAGATTTGCGATGGCCTGATCCTCATGCAGGTTGAAGGGGATGACGAACGCCTCCCCGTGGTTCGCAGCCTTAATGTACCCGTGGTGCTGATCGGAATCCCGCACGACCCCTCCGGCTTGGTCTGCATCGATGCGGACTTTGAAATGGCCGGGGAACAATGCGTCCAAGATCTGGCAGCGGCCGGACACAGTGTCATTTCTGTGATCGGTTGGCAACCGGAGGTGGTGGAGCGCCACGTAAATTACGTAGAACGCTTCATGTCCGGCACCGACAAGGCGGCCCAAGATGCCGGCGTCCGCGTACTGCACCTGCCAGGCGGCACCGACCGCGATGTCATCGCCACCTCTGTTGACAAGGCTCTTGCCGAAACCACCGGAGTTCCGGCGTTCATCGCACCGGACGGGACTGTCCAGGACGTACTCCGTCGGGTGTTGAACAACCGCGGCCTGACTCCGGGGGTGGATGTCTCCGTTATTGGCAGTGCCTCCCCCACCCTGGCTGAACTCCAGCCCATTCCGCTTTCCACCATTGACCTCCGCCCGGCTGAGGTATCCCGCCGCGCGGTGAAGATTATTTGCGACCTCCTCGAAGCCGAGAACCAAGGACCACACGAATCCCTGGAACTGGTACCTACGGTCATTACGCACCGTTCAAGCACGCTCCGCCCACCCCACGGCAGCTAAGTCCCTCTCTGTAGCCCCCGATCCGCATCCCTTTCCGAACTCATCGATACGCATCGTCGATACGCATCGATAAATCGATCCCCAGAAGAAGGAACAGACAATGAAGTCAGCACAAAGGACATCCCGTCCGCTCGCACTGGCAGTGGCCGCCCTGGTCGGCCTGCCGCTGGTCATCTCCGGCTGCGGCACCTCCACTGCCGCTTCGTCCTCCGAGGCCGTCACGGAACTCTCCGTGATGGACTACTACAACAACGAGCCGGACAAGTCGTTCATCGGCGATGCCCTAACCAAGTGCGGTACCCAGCTGGGCGTTACAGTCAAGCGGGAAACTGTCCCCGGAAAATCACTCATTTCCAAAGTTCTCCAGCAGTCCTCCTCCAAGACCCTCCCTGACGTCCTCATGTTGGACAACCCGGATCTCCAGCAAATCGCGGCCACCGGCGCCCTGGCTCCCCTTGCCGATTTCAAAGTCAGCACGGAAAACTTCGCTGAAGGCGTGCTGAGCGCCGGCACGTACAAGGACAAGGTGTACGGCCTGGCACCCACTGTGAACACCATCGCCCTGTTCTACAACAAGGACATCCTGGCCAAGGCCGGCGTCACTCCGCCCACAACGTGGGATGAGCTCAAGGCAGCCTCCGCAAAGCTCACTGCTGGTGACCAGTACGGACTGGCATTCAACGCCAACCCGACCTACGAGGGCACATGGCAGTTCCTTCCTGTCATGTGGTCCAACGGTGGCGATGAGAAGAAGATCGACACCAAGGAGACCGAGCAGGCACTGCAGCTGTGGACCGACCTGGTCAAGAGCGGTTCGGTCTCCTCCTCTGCCCTCAACTGGACCCAGGCTGATGTCAAAGACCAGTTCCTGGCGGGCAAGGCCGCCATGATGGTCAACGGACCGTGGCAGATCCCGGCGTTGGACAAGCAGCCCACGCTTCAGTACGGCGTAGTGAAGATTCCTGTGCGTGAAACCGGACAGACGTCCGTGGCTCCGCTCGGCGGCGAGGTATGGACTGTCCCGCAGACCGGGAACAAGGCCCGGCAAGCCAAGGCAGCAGAGATGGTTGCCTGCTTGAACAGCGACGAGAACCAGCTCGCCATGGCTAGCGCCCGCAACACCATTCCCTCCAAGACCACGCTCTCGGACAAGTTCGCCAGCGACAACCCCAAGCTCGCCACGTTCACCGAGCTGATCAAAACAGCCCGCGCACGCACCGGCCAGCTCGGCGAGGAATGGCCGGCACAGGCCACCAAGATCTACACAGCCATCCAGACCTCACTGACGGGCAACGCCTCCCCGGCCGACGCCCTCAAGCAAGCCCAGGGTCAGTAGGCAGCCTGCCATGTCATTAGCTACCGATTTACCTCATTCAGAAGGGCAGGCCGCCGGCACAGCCGTGAAAACCCGCGGCTCCGGGACCGAAAAGCCGGCACCCAGGCGCCGCAGCCGACAACGCCGCGAGCGCATCTTCCAGTGGCTCTTCCTGGTCCCCGCAGTGGTCTACATGACGTTGTTCTTCGGCTATCCGGTAGTCAAGAACGTGGTCATGAGCTTCCAGGAATACACCACCTCCACGTTCTTCACCGGAGAAGCCCCCTGGGTAGGGTTCACCAACTACGTGACTGTATTGTCGTCGTCGTTGTTCTCAACCTCGCTGCTGAACACCGTCCTGTTCACCATCGGCTCCATTATCGGCCAGTTCGTGATCGGGCTGGCGCTGGCCATCTTCTTCCAGCGCAAGTTCCCGCTCAACGGAATCCTCCGGTCCCTGCTCCTGCTTCCCTGGCTCCTTCCCCTGATCGTCTCGAGCGCTGTGTGGCGCTGGATCCTGGATAAGGACAGTGGCGCGCTGAACCGTTTCCTGGGTGACCTCGGCATCATCGATACCGGTATTCCGTGGCTCACCAGCACCTCGCTGGCCCTCATTGCCGTGGTGGGCGTGAACATTTGGATCGGCATCCCGTTCAACCTGACCATCCTCTACGGCGGCCTGCAGGAAATCCCGGACGAACTGTACGAGGCTGGATCACTGGACGGTGCCACCGGTTGGAAGGCCTTCCGGCACATCACCTGGCCCATGCTGCGGCCAGTGGTGAGCGTGGTCCTGGTGCTCGGCGTCGTCTACACGCTCAAGGTGCTGGACATCATCCTGGGCCTCACCAACGGCGGGCCCGCCAATTCCACCCAGACCATCGCGACGCAGTCCTACAACCTCTCCTTCCATGAATTCAAGTTCGGTGAAGGTGCGGCCCTGGGCAACGTGCTGGTGATCATCTCCCTGGTCTTCGCAGTCCTGTACTTGCGGGCCAGCCGACGCGCAGTGGACGAGTGAGGACAGCATGACAACCGTACTGAAAGCCCCCACACTCCGGCGAACCGTCCCAAAACCAACGGGACGCAAGAACTGGGGCTACACGGCACTTGCCATCTTCTTCCTGGCCATCATGCTGTTCCCGGTCTATTGGATGGTCAACGCCTCCCTGCAACCCAACGGCACCACCTTGGAAACCTCGTGGTTCCCCGTGAAGCCGGACTTCACGGGTTACGCCACAGCCCTCAACGAGCAAGCAGGCAACCTGGGAACCAGCCTCATCATTTCGCTGGGCAGCGTAGCGCTGAGCCTTGCCATTGCAGCCCCGGCCGCCTATGCCTTGGCCTACTTCAAGGTCCGCGGCGCAGGAGTGGTCCTGTTCGCAATCCTCATCAGCCAGATGATCCCGGGAATTGTGGTGGCCAATGCCCTGTACACCGCCTACAACGATCTCGGTCTGCTCAACTCCATCCCCGGACTGATCCTGGCTGACTCGGCCCACGGCATCCCGTTCGCCATCCTGATCATCCGGGCCTTCATGAACGGCATGCCGGCCTCGGTGATCGAGGCCGCACGGGTTGACGGGGCGGGACACCTCCGGGCGTTCTGGTCGATCGTGCTTCCGCTGAGCCGGAACTCCCTGATCACCGCGGGGCTGTTCACGTTCCTGTTCGCGTGGAGCGACTTCCTGTTCGCGCTGACCCTGACCACAACCGAGGCCGTCCGACCCGTCACCCTGGGCATCTTTCAGTACATCGGCGCCTACGTGAACGACTGGAGTTCCGTCATGGCGACGGCGGTACTCGCCTCCATCCCGGCCATCGTCCTTTTGGTCGCGGCCCAAAAATACATCGCCGCCGGCACCACCGGCGGTGCGGTCAAGTAGACCGCTCCCACACCTTCAGAGGAGAAATCATGACTGAGAGCAAGCCCATCCGCGTCACCGTATGGTCCGAGAATCGCCACGAGAAGCGCGACGAACTGGTAGCCCGCCTCTACCCGGACGGTATGCACGGCGCCGTCAAGGCGGGCATCGAGGAGAACCTGGGTACCGCCGTCGAGGTCCGGACCGCAACCCTGGACGAACCGGAACACGGCCTCACCGAGGAAGTCCTCGCCAGCACCGACGTGCTTACGTGGTGGGGACACATGTCCCATGCAGATGTTGAGGACGAGATCGTGGAACGCGTCCACCGGCACGTCTTGGCCGGAATGGGCCTGATCGTGCTGCACTCCGGGCACTGGTCCAAGATCTTCACCAAGCTCATGGGAACCTCGTGCACGCTGCGTTGGCGTTCCGAGCAGGACCGCGAACTTGTGTGGACCGTGGACCCCACGCACGCCATCGCCAAGGGCATCCCGCACCCCATCGAGATCCCGCAGCAGGAAATGTACGGCGAGTTCTTCGACATCCCCACACCTGAGGAACTGGTGTTCATCAGCTCGTTCAGCGGCGGCGAAGTCTTCCGTTCGGGCTGCACGTTCCGGCGCGGTCACGGCAAGATCTTCTTCTTCAGCCCCGGCGACCAGGATTACCCCGTCTACCACCACAAGGACGTCCGTCGCGTGATCGCCAACGCCGTGGAGTGGGCCGTTACTGACCGCCCCGAACGCGCTGTTCCGGAGCTGCTTCGCTACGAGACCAATGACTTCTTCAACGGCAAGAGCTACCAAGGAGCCAACGCGTGAGCACGCCCTTCGCTACCATTCCCGACGACGGAACTCCCCTCCGCGTCGTCGTAGTCGGTGCGGGAGGCATGGGACGCGCATGGCTCCGGACCGTGGAAGAGTCGCCGTCGGTTGAGCTGGCGGGCATCGTTGATCTTGACCTTACGGCTGCCTCTGAGGCGGCAGCGTCCTTGGGGCGCCCCGACCTCCCCATTGGTGCTGGTACCGCTCAGTTGGCGTCCGACGTCGGCGCTCAGGCGGTCATCAACGTCACCGTCCCTGCCGCGCATCATCCGATCACCACCGAAGCACTTGCCGCGGGCTTGCCGGTCCTCGGTGAGAAGCCAGTGGCTTCCACTGTGGCGCAAGGACTCTCGCTGGCCGCCGCCGCAGAGCTTCACGGCCAGATGTTCATGGTCAGCCAGTCCCGGCGCTACAACCGCCAGCTGTTTTCGGCCAAACGCCTGTCCTCCGCCCTGGGATCCGTTGGAATCGTGTCAGCCGAGTTCTTCAAGGCCCCGCACTTCGGCGGTTTCCGCGACGCCATGGATCACCCGCTCCTGCTGGACATGGCCATCCACCAGTTCGACATGGCCCGCTTCCTGCTCGACGCCGATCCCGTCTCCGTATTCTGCGAGGAGTACAACCCGCCTTGGAGCTGGTATCGCGGAGATGCAGGTTCCACGGCCATCTTCGAGATGACCGGCGGCGAGCGCTTTGTTTTCACCGGCAGCTGGTGCAGCCCTGGCCAGGAGACCTCATGGAACGCCTCATGGCGGATCAGCGGTGAGCATGGCACCGTCGTGTGGGACGGCGACAATGAACCGGTCTCCTCCGTTCCCGTTTCCGGCGATGCTGCCAGTTCTGAAGATCCCGGCCAGGAGATTGCCGGGTCCTTGCGGGACTTCGTGGCCGCTGTGCGCACGGGAAGCACACCGATGGGACGGGTTCACCAGAACATCATGAGCTTGGCCATGGTGGAGGCCGCGATCCTCAGCGCTTCCACCGGCGCCCGCGTTTCCGTGGATTCCCTGCTTGAGGACTCGTACCGACAAGCCATCCTGGCCGAACGCGATCCCGCTGTGCTGGAGGTGCTGAAGTCCTGGACCTCAGTGCGGAGTGCGCTTGCGGGCGAGAGCGTGGCGTTGTGACGGGCACGTCTTTGTGAGCTCGCCGAGGGGTTAGCTCTCGGGGTTATCGCGGGCCTTTTGTCCCGAAAGCCCGCCCCTCGGCGAACGGGCTACTTCTTGGCTAGCTGGGCGGGCTTGATGGTGGACAGGAGGGCTGCAGCGTATGCCTGATGCCCGGCCGGATTTGGATGGAAATTGGCGTCCGGCAGCCGCTCGAACGGGGGCACGGGAGCCGGGACCAGCACAACCCACGGTTCCGCGGAATTGACTGCATGCCCGCGGAATCGTTTGGTCACGTCAACGAACACCGCATTGGCATCACTGGCTTCCACCGCTGCTTCAATAGTCATGTTGAGGGCATCGACGGCCCGGTTGACCTCAATCTGGTGCTCCACGGAAATAATGGGCACGCCGTTGACGGGATCAAAGAGCCTGGGGTAACCCATCACCGCGATGGTTGCATTTGGCGCTGCTTCAGCGAGGTCCTTATAAAACTCTGCCAGCGTCAACTCGAGGCCCGGCAAGAGTGACATGGCACTATTCACAGCAGCCTGGCAGACGACGAGTGTCTGCGTGAGGCAAGCAACCAGGGCATCCCCGCTCCGAATGTCATTAGCACCGGCCGTAATACTGACGAGCTCCGCCGCTGCAAGGTCACTTCCCAGAATGTCTATTTGCTCCGAAACCGATGGAATGGGCACTCCGAGGACAGGGAACAGGAGCGCCCCATGGCACGCCCCGTTCTCCAAAAGGTTCACGCGGCCTGTCTCGGCAACCACATCCACGTAGCCGCCCTCGCTCTGCCAACAAAGGGCGTCTGCATACAACCCGCCCGCTCCAGTCCCCGCTGTGTATGAATCCCCGAGAGCTACGTAATCAACAGGTGGCGGCGGTGCGGCGGTCGCCGGACTGGCCGTGAATCCTAACGTGAGTGCCAGGGCGGCGAGTCCGCCTGCAAAAGCCAAGTTCCGGCGTCGTGCTCGATGAGTTGCCATGATGCTTCCCCTTCATGCTGCTCTTTGGGGCTCCGGTGATCCATGAAAAGGGTCACTTCGCGGCTCGCCCACCCGTCGGCCGCGTACGGGGCAATGTGTTGGCAAGGTTACGCCTGGCAGGCAACGCGGTACAGACGTCTGGCTACCCTACTTTTGGTAAGACCAGCTATGCGCCGTACTTCGCCAGCCGGAACTCCAGCCCGTTCCGGACCGCGGGCCATTCGTGATCGAGGATGGAGAACACTACTGTGTCGCGGAGGGCGCCGTCCTTGCTGCGGGAGTGGCTTCGAAGCACGCCGTCCTGTTTGGCGCCAAGCCGGGTAATGGCTTCACGGGATTGCTGGTTCATCCAGTGTGTGCGGAACTCCACGGCCGGGCAGCCCAGCGTTTCGAAAGCGTGCCGCAGGAGCAGTAACTTCGAATCGGGGTTGGTCCCCGTGCCGTGCGCCGACGCGGCGTTCCACGTGGATCCGATCTCCAAGCGAGGCGTCTCGGCGTCGATGTTCATGTACGTTGTCATACCGATCAGCTTGCCCGTCGCGTTGGAGCGCGTGGCAAACGGCACCATGGACCCTTTAGCCTGTAGGTCCAGGCGGCGATCTATTTCCGCGGCCATGGCCTCCGGCGTCGGGACGGAGGTGTACCAAAGCTTCCAGAGATCGCCGTCCCGGGCTGCATCTGCCAAGCCGTCATGGTGTTCCTGGCTCAACGGTTCCAGCGTCACGAATTGTCCGGACAGGGTGATGGGTTCGATAGAAGTCACCCGTTTAGCCTAACCGGCCCGGGGTTTCAGTCGTTCCAGTCGAAGAAGCCTTTGCCCGTCTTACGTCCCAGCTCGCCGCGCGCCACTTTGTCGCGGAGGATCTGCGGCGGAGCGAAACGGTCGCCCAGGGTGGAGTGAAGGTACTCGGCAATGCCCAACCTGACATCCAAGCCAACAATGTCAGTGGTCTTTAGCGGGCCTGTGGGGTGCTTGTATCCGAGGACCATGGCAGCATCGATGTCTTCCGCCGACGCCACTCCCTCTTCCACCATGCGCATCGCTTCAAGGGCAATGGCGACGCCGAGCCTTGAGGACGCAAAGCCCGGAGCGTCATTGACTACGACGGCGGTCTTACCGAGTGCCTCAGTCCAGTTTTTCGCCGCCTCAGCCAGTTCGGGAGAAGTCTCCTTGGCCAGCACCACCTCAATGAGGGTTGATGCGGGCACAGGGTTGAAGAAGTGCAGGCCGACGAAGTTGGCTGGACGGCGAAGTTCGTTGGCGAGCCCCGTGACCGAGAGCGAGGACGTGTTCGAGGCCAGGTAAGCATCCGCGGACAAGTGGTCCTCCACAGCCTTCAGGGCTGTCACCTTGAGGTCGTAGTCCTCAGGCACGGCCTCCACAACGAGGCCGCAGTGGATGAAGGACTCGTAGTCCGTGGAGGTGCTGAAGCGGGACATCGCTTCTTCGGGCGTTTCGCTTAAGGTGCCGCGGGCGGCGGACTTGGCTATGGCATCAGCAACGCGGCCCTGCGCTCCGGCCGCTGCCTCGTGATCGCGTTCCACCACGATGACGGTGGCGCCCTTAGTAAGGAACGCATGTGCAATACCAGCACCCATACGGCCACCGCCGAGGACTCCAACGACGTGCGGGATGGCGGGAACTTCGGTCATTTCTGTGTCCTGTCTTGCGTCGGAGCGGCAGTGGCGGGCACCTTGGCGTCGGGCATCTCGGCGTCGGGTGCGGCAGCGTCGCTCGCGGCTGTGTCTTGCGGAGCCTTCGCCGATTTCTTGTCCAAGAACGCCTGCATGCGATCAAACTTGGCCTGGGACTCGAAAAGGATCCCCTGGGCGAGTGTGTCGATCAGCGGGTGGGCTTCAGCCGGGGCGTGGAACACCGACTTGGTAATACGCACCGCCAGAGGGTCCTGGCGTCCAATTCTGTCGGCCAGTTTGTGGGCTGCATCCATCAGCTCCGGAGCTTCATGGATCTCCGTGATCAGGCTGATCCGTAGGGCTTCTTCCGCGCGGAGCACGGCACCGGCCAGGAGGATCTCCTTGGCTTTGGGCTCCCCCACCAACTCCTTGAGCCGCCAGCTGGCTCCAGCTGCAGCCAGGATCCCAAGCCCGGTCTCCGGATTGCCGATGCGGACGCTCGGAGTGCCGATGCGGAAATCGGCGGCGTAGGCGAGCTCGGCTCCCCCGCCAAGGCAGTACCCGTCCAAGGCCGCGATAACGGGCATGGGCAATTTGGCGATGCGGACAAAGATCGTGGAGTTGATCCCCTGCAAGGCATCGTCGCGCCGACGTTCGCGGAGCTGTCCGATGTCCGCACCGGAGGCAAAAACGCCCTCGGTCCCGGCAATAATCAGCACCTTGGGATTCCGCTCAAGTTCGGCGCAGACAAGGTGGAGTTCGTCCACCATTGTCTGGTCGATCGCGTTACGGACCTCTGGACGGTTCAGCAGAACAGTGAGCCGGTCTTCGCGTTCCTCGATGAGAAGTGTCGTGAAGTCTTTCGCATCCAGTGCCATTACACGCCTTCCAGCAGCATCGCGGTGCCCTGTCCGACACCGATGCACATGGTGGCCAACCCGAGCTTAGGTCCGGAAGATGAAGCGAGCTCGCGTTCCATACGGCCCAGCAGCGTAATGGCTATGCGCGAGCCGCTGGAACCCAGCGGGTGCCCCAAACTGATGGCACCGCCGTCGTTGTTCACGATGTCCGGGTTCAGCCCAAGGCGACGCATGCTCGCCAGCGATTGCGTAGCGAAAGCCTCATTGAGTTCCACGGCGCCCAACTGATCCACCGTGAGGCCGGACCGTGCCAGGACCTTTTGGGTGGCAGGGACCGGGCCGATGCCCATGATTTCCGGTTCGCATCCTGCCGAGGCGCCGTCGATGATACGGGCGCGGGGCGTCAGGCCGAAGTTTTTGATGGCGGCCTCAGAAGCGACGATGATGGCCGAGGCGCCGTCGTTGAGCGTGGATGAGTTGCCGGCAGTGACCACGGAACCCCCAGGAACGACGGGCCGCAACCCGGCCAAAACGTCCATGGTGGTGCCTTCGCGAGGGCCTTCATCAGTGTCCACCACGGTCTCCGACTTTCGGGTCTTCACCGTGACGGGGACAATTTCGTCCTTGAACCGGCCACCGGCGATGGCGGCCAGCGCAAGCTCGTGGGAGCGGACAGCAAAGGCGTCAGCATCCTCGCGGGAGATATTGTCCACGTGGCCCACTTCCTCCGCCGTTTCAGGCATGGAGTAGGTCATTTTGCCGTCGCGGGAAAGCTCTCCCTTGGTGAAGAGCGGATTGGCGAAGCGCCAGCCGATGGACGTATCGAAGATTTGTCCGGGCTTGGCGAACGCCGTGGTCGGCTTCTCCTGCACCCAAGGCGCCCGGCTCATGGATTCAACGCCACCCGCCACCACGATGTCCGCAGCTCCGGATTTGATCATCTGGCTGGCCATGATGATCGCGCTGAGGCCTGAGGCGCACAGGCGGTTCACCGTGATGCCGGGGATGTGGAGGGGAAGTCCGGCCAGAAGGGTGGCCATGCGGGCCACGTTCCGGTTTTCCTCGCCCGCGCCGTTGGCATTGCCGAGGATTACCTCATCTATGGAGTCAGGGTCGACGCCGGCACGCGCCACCGCTTCCCGGACCACCAATGCTGCGAGATCGTCCGGGCGGACGGAGGACAGTGCCCCACCGTAGCGACCTACAGGCGTGCGCGCGCCGCCAACAAGAAAAGCCTCGACCATGAGAACATCCTTCGCGAAGTGAAAGGGACCGGCTCGGAATAATATACCGACCGTTCGTTCTATAAAGATTACACGGCCCAGCGGGCCGGTCAACAGTTGAGTCCGCAGTTACGGACCAGCAGAGACCGGCCCCAGCCCGGATCAGACCACCCGGATTCCCAAGTGGCCAGCCAGCAGCGGCGCCATAAGGCTCAGCTGATAGTCATCGATCACCACTCCTGCAAGCCCTGCCAGTCCGTTGATGCCCCGGAACTCCGAGGTGCGCAGATCCACGTCCTTCAGCTTGGCGCCCGTCACATCCAGCGTGCCGATAGTGCAGTTCTTCAGTGCCAACCGCGTTCCCGTGCAGCCCCCGAGGTCGAGCTCATTGATGATGCAGTCGGAGATCTGGATATCCATGAGCTTGGAGCCGCGCAGGTTTACATAGTCCAGCTTGCCGCCGTCAATACGGACGGAGCGCCAGTTCCCCTCATACAGTTCGGCAGACCCCCACCGTGGATTGGTGATCTCCACGTCATGCCAGGAAGTGCGGGCCGCCATGAAGACCGGAGCATACGGCTCGGAAAAGATGCACTCGCGGAAGGTTGCGCCCCGCAGCTGCGCTTCGTTGAAGGAGACACCGTTTAGCTCGCACTCAATGAAATCGGCGCCGCTCAGTTCCTCTCCGTCGGCAGAAACCCGGGTGAGCCGGACGCCGTCGTACCGTTCGCCACGCTGGAAGTCCGGGGCGTCGTCGTCACGCAATTCGTCCAACCGCACAGGCGAAATCTTAGGTGCCGCAACCTTCGCTGCCGCCATCAGAGCGATTCCGCTTTGGCTGCGATCTCAGCGAGGTCTTTGCTGAGGGCCTTGCGGGTCATGTTCATCCCGATTTTCCCGAACAGGGCCATGCCCACCCTGCTAAGAAGGCTGGGATTTATCATCTCTGCGCCGAAAGTCAGCGCCAGATCCGTGCCGCCGTCGCGCTCGTTCAAGGTGAATCGGCTGGTGTAATCCGCGCCACCTTGGAGGGCCTTGATCGTGGTGCTGCGCGGAGGGTCGGTTTCGGAAACCCACATCTCGACAGTCTCCTGCCTACCCATCATGGTCCTGGTCTCTTTCCAGCGGGTGCCCTCACCATAGGGGCCCTCGCTGAGCATCTGGATTGAGTCGATGCCGGAGAGCGTCCCGGCCGAGCCGGGAATGTCCGAGATGACGGCCCAAACCTTCTCCGGGCTTGCGTTCACGTGCTGCGTCAGGGTGGTGGTGTGTTCCATACATCGAGCCTAGACCCGACCCCCGACACTCCCAACCGGGGTGTTCGTTGCGAGGCCCACACTGCACGACTCACCCCTTGAATAAGGCGCAAAGCGGGCCCCACAACGCCAACAGCGCGCGCCCCCATAGGGAGGCACGCGCCGTCGGACGTTTGAAGCGTTTGAAGCGTTTGAAGCGTTTGAAGCGTTTAGAACTTGAGCCTTAGCTGAACAGCTCGCTCTTGGGTTCGTTGTTCTTGACTTTCTGCCATCCGAGCCACAGCACCAGGGCGAAGAACGGAATGGTCGCGAGGGTCCACAGGCCAAGCAGGAAGACCTCGCCGGTTTCCTTGTCCGTCATGGAATCGAAGCCGATCAGCACGGTGATGGCCAGCAGGGCGATGAGACCCACCCAGCTGGTCCACGGCGAACCGGGCATCGGCAGGCTGGAGACGTTGCCGCGCTTCTTCCGCAGTGCGATCTGGCTCGCGAAGATCGAGCCCCACGTGAAGATCACGCCGATGGATGCCGTGTTCAGCGCAAGGTCGAACGCGTGCGAGCCACCCAGCCAAATGTTGAGCAGGATACCTACGAGGTAGACGCCACCGATAGCCAGGATGGCAGCGTACGGCACGTGGCGGGTGGACATCTTGGTGAGCCACTGCGGGGCGTGGCCGTTGTTGGCCATGGTGCGGAAGATTCGGCCGATCGAGTACAGGCCTGAGTTGCAGGAGGACAGCGCGGCGGTGATGACGATCATGTTCATGACGTCGCCCATCCAGCCGAGGCCCATCTGGCCGAACACAGTCACGAAGGGCGAGGTGCCGGCCACATACTGGTCGGAAGGCAGCAGCATCGCGAGCAGCGTCACCGAACCGACGTAGAAGACCACAATACGGACGACGACGGCGCGGATCGCCTTGGGAACTTCGCGTTCCGGGTTTTCCATCTCACCAGCGGTGATACCGACCAGCTCAATGGCGTTGTAGGCGAAGATCACGGCGTTGAGGACAAGGATCATCACCAGGCCACCCTTGGGGAACATGCCGCCGTCTTCGTGGAAGAGGTTGGCCACGGACGCGTTGCCGTCGCCGACCTTGGCGTTGGTGACAACCATGAACGTGCCAACGGCCAGGAAGATCACGATGGCCGCGACCTTGAGGCAGGAAGCCCAGAATTCGAACTCGCCGAACGCCTTGACGCTGAACAGGTTCACGGCCACCAGCAGCACCAGCGCTGCGATGGCGGACAGTTCGATGGGCACGTTCGGGAAGAAGAACTGGAAGTACAGGCCGATCGCGATGAGCTCAGCAATGCCTGTCATGGCCCAGTTGATGAAGTACATCCACCCGGAAAGGAAGGCGCCCTTCTTGCCGAACATTTCACCGGCGTAGCTCACGAAGGAGCCGGAGGTCTGGCGGTACATGATGAGTTCGCCGAGGGCGCGCATCAGCAGGTAAGCGATGACGCCGGCAATGGCGTAGGAGAAGATCAGGGCCGGGCCGGTGGAGGCCAGACGGCCACCGGCACCCATGAACAGGCCGACGCCGATAGCGCCACCCATGGCGATCATGGTGACGTGGCGGCGGCTCAGGGTCTTCTGATATCCCTCGGCGCTGAGGTTGGAGTCCGAGGCTGCGGATGAGGCCTTGGAGCTCTGGAGATCTGTGGGAGTACTTTGCGGCACAGCTGTTCCTTGTGGGTTGGGGTGTTGCTGTAGGTGTTACACCCATGCCGGAACATGGGCCTCTTTGGCACACATAATTCGAGCTTTTCCCCGTTAGAGGGCCCGAAGTGTGACAAAGAACGCAGAACGCCGAAGCTTCGCGCAACCCGTCTATCTTACGGGATTAACCCCAATGCCCGTGACGCAGGCAACAAGGGGCTGTGGAAAAGCGCCTCTCAGGTCCACTTCAGCACGATGTTCCCGGCCTCATCTGCGAAGACTCCGTAAGAGCGCAACGGCTTGGTGCCCGTGGTGGAACACCCGGTTGCCAGCTCGAAGGCGTGCTGGTGCAGGGGACAGATGACCACGTTGTGGTCGATTGTGCCGTCGGCTATCGGGCCGCCTTTGTGCGGGCAGACGCCGGACACTCCCCGCAGCGATCCGTCCCGTAACCTGAACACCGCGACCTGCTCGCCGTCCACTCCGAAGGCCCTTCCCTCGCCGAACGGAATTTGGTCAACAGGCCCTAAGACGCGTTGAACGTTCGGTTCGACGGCGGGCACGGACTGGGCGCTCATCGGACCGGCACCTGCGGCAGCACGGTCAGCGGCAAAGAAGTCCGGAACTGGCCCGGCGTGAGCGGATCATCGCGTTCGCTCCATGGATCGGCATAGGCATCCACCGAGGCCTGCATGGCGGCGTCCAAACGACTGGCGATGCCCTCGGAGTCCTCCAGGATGACGCTGCGAAGATGCTCGATGCCCACTCGGGGCACAAAGGCGTACGTCCGTTCGAGCCAGTTGGCGTTCTCCCTGTAGTACTGCATGAACCGGCCTGCCAGGAGGGTGACCTCTTCGGGTGTATCCACGGTGACCAGCAAGTCTCCTTTACGTATGTGGGCGCCGGCCGCTCCGCCCACATAGATCTCCCACCGACCGCCTTCCACCGCCACTACGCCGACGTCCTTGACCAGCGACTCCGCACAGTTGCGCGGACAGCCGGACACCGCAAGTTTCAGCTTGGCCGGTGCCTCAATTCCCTGGAAACGGGATTCCAGTCCAATGCCCAAGCCGGTTGAGTCACCAGTTCCAAACCGGCAATAGTCCTTGCCGACACAGGTCTTGACGGTCCTGAAGCTCTTGCCGTAGGCGTATCCGGACGGCATGTCCAGATCAGCCCAAACTTGAGGCAGGTCCTCTTTGGGCACCCCCAGCAGGTCGATCCGCTGTCCGCCGGTCAGCTTGATCATGGGAATGCTGTGTTTCTCAGCGACGTCGGCAATCCTCCGGAGTTGCTGCACCGACGTCACCCCGCCCTTCATCTGCGGGACCACGGAGAACGTGCCGTCGCGCTGGATGTTGGCGTGCACGCGGTCGTTGATGAACCGGGCGTCGCGTTCGTCAACGTACTGATCGGCGAGCATCATTTTCAGGAGGGACGCAAGGGCCATCTTCGATTTAGCGTCCTCAAGCCGTCCCGGGGCGAGAGCGGAAAACACCTGGGAAACGGACCGCAGCCCCCTGGCCCGGATCTCAGCCATCAGGGCGGGCTTGTCCAGCGGAATCCCTGGAACGTAGTAGCTCGCTGCCGGGTCCTCCTCCACAGCCCCACCCGCGGCCCATTCCACCACCTGGCTGACCATGAGCTTGCACGAGCCGCAGCCTTTTCCGGCCCGGGTGGCGTCCATGGCCGCCGACATCGAGGTGCAGCCACCCTTCACCGCAGCAACAAGAGCCCCTTTGGAAACCCCATTGCAGTTGCAGACCTGCGCGTTGTCAGCCAGCTCGGCCACGCTCTCCTCTGCACCCGGTGAGCCGAGATCGAACATCAGCGAGAGCCGCTCCTCCGGGAGGGGTAAGCCCTGATCAAAAGCCTGGGTCAGGTAGGCCACCTTCCGGCTATCCCCCAGCAACGTGGCACCCACCATTTTGTTGTCGCGGATGACGATCGACTTGAACACCCCTCGGCTGGGCTCCGAAAACACGATGTGTTCATCCGTCTCCCGTTCCGGGCCGGCAAGCCCCATGGACGCAACATCGACGCCGGCGACCTTCAGTTTGGTGGCGGTCCGGGAGCCTAAGTACACCGATGAACGATCCACCCCCGTGACCTGATCGGCCAGCACGGCGGCCTGCTCCCACAGTGGCGCCACCAGTCCGTACACCTCGCCGCGATGCTGCACACACTCCCCTACTGCGTAGATGTCCTCTTCATCCATGACGCGTAGGCGGTCGTCCACCACAATGCCCCGCTCCACGGCCAGGCCACTCACGACGGCGACATCCACGTTGGGTCTGATGCCTGCGGTGACCACCACCATGTCGCAATCGAGGTCGGGTTGATCGCGCAGGCTCACTCCGGTGATTCGCTCCCTACCAAGGATCGCCGTCGTCCGGCTTCCCGTGTGCACTTCGATGCCCAGCGCCTCGACGCTCCGCCGCAGTATTGCACCGCCGTCGGGCCCCATTTGGGCATTCATGAGATGCCCGCCCGAGTGGACCACCGCGACATCCAAGCCGTAGGCCTGCAGGCCGTGGGCTGCTTCCAGCCCCAGCAAGCCGCCGCCGATCACCACTGCCCGGCTATGGTGCTCGTTGTTGGCGAACTGAATCATCTTCCGGGTATCGTCCAAGGTCCTGAACGTGAAGACACCGTGCCTGACAGCGCCACTGGGGGCATAGGCACCCTCCATGGGCGGCAAGTGCGAGCGGCTGCCGGTCGCGATGATCAGGTCGTCGTAGGGTTCCACGCGGCCGTCCGCGGCAAAGACGTGTTTGCTGAACCTGTCGATGCGGTCAACCCGGACACCCGCATGCAAGGTGATGTTGTTCTGCTGGTACCAAGTAAGAGCGTTGAGGAAGATGTCCGCATCGCTCTCCTCGCCGGACAGGACATGGCTGAGCATGATCCGGTTGTAATTCCCATAGGGTTCGTCGCCAAACATGGTGATGTCGAAGAGCTCCGCGCCACCCCTGGCCAGGATTTCCTCCACGGCCCGGGCGCCAGCCATTCCGTTGCCAATGACCACAAGCCGCCGGCGCATCAGTGCTCCACCATTCCGAGGTCCACCACAACGGAACCCCTGACGCCGGCAGGTGCCACGATATACAGCTCAATCATGGAACCCCCTTCAATGTCCTCCACTACCCTGAGCGGAACGTGGACGTCGCTTTTGGCTCCGATGGGGAAGTAGCGCATGGGCACGCCGTCGCGCATGAGGACCACCGTGATGAGCTCGGGACTGGAGTTGCCGCCGCGGAAGTACAGCGTCTGGTTCACGACACCGTCCGGGACAAAGTGCGCCAGCTCGCTGTGCAACGGGACCGGCTTTTCCATGCCGATGCCTTCGAACGCGTAGATGCCTTGGAGGAAGAGGTTCTTGGAGATCACGGAAGTTCCTTTCGGCCGGCTTCCTTCCATGGTGCTCCGCCCGTGTTTCAAGACGCTCGCCGCTGTGTTTCGGCCTGCAGCATTGGGAGTAACGATCCCTTTGCGGGCGCCTCACGAGCTACAGCAATTCGCCGCCCTGCATCCCGTACCGCACCCAGTGTCCGCCCGTGCCGACGGGACCACTGCGGTGTTCGACGGCGACATCGGCACGTGCGCAGCGGTCAAACCACTCGCCCAGGGCGCGGTCGTGGCTCACAATCACCAAGGTTCCTTCGAAGGAAGCGAGCGCTGCCTCCAACTGCTCCACCAGCACCGGCGCCAAATGGTTGGTGGGCTCGTCCACGATCATGGTGTCGTAGCCGCCCAGAAGGAGTCGTGCAAGGGCGAGCCTACGCTGCTGCCCGGCTGAAAGACCTCCAACGGGAACGTGGAACTCAGCGGGCCGGAACAGCCCCAGCCGCAGCAAGCCCTCAGCGTGTTCGTCAATGTTCCCACCCAGCCCCGCAGCGAACGCAGGAAGCAGGCGCAGCCCCGGCCGGGCGGGCACCTCAAGTTCCTGCTGCAGGTAACCCACCCTGCCGTTCACCGTGACAGACCCGGTGGCTGGCTCCAGCGTCCCGGCAAGGATGGACAACAGCGTGGATTTGCCCGCACCGTTAGGACCGGTGATGAGCACTTTTTGTCCGGCTTCGACCCTGAGGTGGGTGGGCTGGAGCCGGCCGGGGGCGCTGATGCCGTGAGCTTCCAGCGCGGGTTCGGACGCCGCCAAAGCTGTAACTCCCAGCGGTGCTGCCAGTTTCAGCGGCACGGGCGGCCGGTCCACCGGATTGTCCTCGAGCCTGCGGAGCCTCTCCTGAGCATTGCGAACCTTGCTGGCCGCCGCCCGCTGCCACGTTCCCGCTTTGAAGTCGAAACCCATTTTGTCGTTGTCGCGTTTACGGCCGTAACCCATACCGTCTGCAACGGTGGCGGCTTGGAGTCGTTCGGCGGCCATGGCATCGAGCCATTGCTCGTACTCTTGGATCCACCGAGACCGTTCGGCGGCCTTCTCCCGCAAGTAGCCTTCGTAACCGTTGCCGTAGCGGTTCACGGACCGACGGTCAGCGTCCACCTCGATGATGGTGGTGGCGACCTTCCGCAGCAGGACACGATCGTGCGAGACCACCACCACCGTCCCGCGATGTGCGGCCAACCGCGATTCGAGCCAGGCCGTGCCGCTCGCGTCCAGATGGTTGGTGGGCTCATCCAGGAGCAACGCTTCTGCTGGATCGGCCAGCAGGCAGGCGAGCGCCACCCGCTCCTGCTCGCCTCCGGACAAAGATCCAAGCGTTCGACGGCGGTCCAGGCCTCCCAGCCCCAGCTTGTCCAGCGCTGCTTCCACCCGGGACTCGGCAGCGTAGCCCTCACGGAGTTGGTATTCGGTTTGAAGGCTTCCGTAGAGCTCGAGTTCTTCGGAGTCGGCGTCGGCAAGGCCGGATTCCAGTTCCAGGATGCGCGCCTCCAAGGAACGCAGGGAAGCCAAGGAAGTGTCTATGGCGTCTCCCACGGTGAGAGACTCGGAGAAACCGTGCGTTTGCGCGAGGTATCCCACGCGGTAGCCGGGGTTGCCTGATAAACCTGCCGTGCCGTCGTCGGGCGTTTCAACGCCGGCCATGAGCCGGAGCAGGGTGGATTTGCCGGCACCGTTTTCGCCGACGATCGCCACGTGTTCGCCGTGGTGGATGGCGAGGTCAACGGCGTGGAAAAGTTCGCGGTCCCCGTAGCCGTGGGAAACGCCGGAAAGGTGAAGGTGGTCAGTCAAGAGGAGTCCTCGCAGGTCCGCAGTGGGTGGCAAAAGGCCGGGTGTGTACTGGGGATGCAGCCGGGAAGAAGGGCTGCGCTCAAGACTTCATCGCTCCAGACTGCCCGGCATCAGGAGTTCCGTCAAGCCAAGACACCACAAATGACACCAAAAAGGTTCCGGAATCCATTGACCCGACACCATAGTGGCGTCAAAATGGTGTCATGCAGCTAAACCAGTACGTCGCCACTCTCAAGCACCAGCTGGAAACCGCGGCCGAGGCCGGCGGCCCGGAAGCGCGGGCCCTCAGTGAGCGACTCACCGCGGCGCTCGAATCCGCCGTACGATTAGTCCTCCTCGAGGCCCTTTCCGACGCCGCCAACGAAATCACCCTGGAGCTGGCGCCCGGCTCCGTGGAGGTCAGGCTCCGAGGCCGTGACCCCGAATTCGTGGTCAGCAACCCGCCCGGCGACAACGACTTCGAGGCAATGATCGAACAGTCCATACGGGGCACCATAGCGTCAGAAGACTTCGACGGCGCCAGTACTTCACGGACCACGCTCCGCCTTCCGGACCAGCTCAAGCAGCAGGTCGAGGCAGCAGCAAGCCATGACGGCCTGTCCGTGAACTCCTGGCTGGTCCGGGCCGTCGCCGACGCCCTCAACGGACGCTCCCCAAGCAAACGCGCTACGCGGGGCGAACCCGGCGAGCAGAACTTCACAGGATGGGCACGCTAATGGCAACCTTCCAGACACCGCAGCCGATCGCCGTCGTCGTTGACGTTTCCGTACGTGCCGACATCTGGACAGTTGCGCGTGAAGGCAAAGACACGGTGGTCAACGTCCGGCCCCGTAAGGAAAAGCGAAGCCTGGACGTCAGGATGGCTGAGCAAACCACTGTGGACTATTCGGACGGCCGCCTGCAGGTCAGGCTTCACCCCGGCTTCCGCCACAGCTGGTTCAGCGACGGCGGCGCGGTGGAGATCACCGTGGAGGTTCCCGTAGGCAGCAGCCTGGAACTGAAGTCCGCAATGGGAGACCTCCGCTGTGACGGCGAATTCGGCGCTGCTGACCTAAGGACCGACTTGGGCCACATAAGCATCGATCACTGCGGCGAACTGCGGGCGCACACCGACATGGGCGACATCACGGTGGAGCACGCCTCGGGCAGGTCCAGGATAAAGACCGGCTCAGGCAAAATCCGAATCCGTCACATCGACGGTGTTGCCACCGTAAAAAACGGCAACGGCAGCACGTACATCGCGCACGCTTCCGGCGAAATCAGCGTCAGCGCAGCCAATGGCGACATTTCGCTGGAGCGGGCCGGGCTTTCCACTACCGTCAAAACCTCCAGCGGTGACATCACGGTGGGCGAAGTGGCCGCCGGCAGCCTTACGGTTCAGACCGCTGCCGGCACACTGGCCGTCGGCGTGCGTGAAGGCACGGCCGCGTGGCTGGACCTCAACACCAAATACGGGCGCGTTCGCAATGCCCTTCAAGCCACCAACGGGCCGGGCGACACCGCGGACAAGGTGGAGATCCGCGCCCGCAACGCTTATGGCGACATCGCGGTGACCCGATCACCCGTCAGCGCCCGGTAGGCATGGCTACACCGTGGCGACGGCCCGCTTCCGGCGGGCCTTCGCGAGTCGCGTACCGATCAACCCCTGCCGCGGACTGAATAGATATACCGCGCCGAACACCACGCCCTGGGTGAGGACCACCATGGCTCCCGACGCCGTGTCCAGGTAGTAGCTGAGATAGATGCCGGCCACGGAGCACACCACGGAGATCACCGGGGCAATGACCAGCATCCGGGAAAAACGGTCGGTCAGCAGGTAGGCCGTGGCGCCTGGAATGATCAGCATGGCCACCACCAGCACCACGCCCACGGTCTGGAGTGCCACCACGGAGGTCAGTGCCAGCAGCCCCAGGAGCAGGGCCCCGAGCCGTTTGGGTGACAGTCCGATCGCGTGGGCATGCGTAGGGTCAAAGGCATAGAGCGTGAGGTCACGGCGTTTGAGGATCAGGATCGCAAAGGCCACGACACCCAGGACCACCACCTGGATAAGGTCAGGGAGACTGACCCCCAGCAGGTTTCCGAAGATGATGTGGTTAAGGTCGGTCTGGCTCGGGGTCACGGAGATCAGCACCAAGCCCAACGCGAAGAGCGACGTGAACACGATCCCGATCGCTGCGTCTTCTTTCACGCGGCTTGTATTGCGAACTACCCCAATCAACGTCACCGCGATCAGGGCGAAGACCAACGCGCCGAGCGCGAACGGCGCCCCCACGATGTATGCGAGCACGACGCCGGGAAGCACAGCATGCGAGACGGCGTCGCCCATGAGGGACCAGCCGATGAGGACCAGCCAGCAGCTCAGGACAGCACAGACCACGGCAGCGATGGCTGTTGTTGCCAGGGCACGGACCATGAAGTCGTAGCTGAGGGGTTCCAGTAGGAATTCCATGGCTAATCCCTGTTCATGACGTCGAGGCCGAAAGCCATGGCCAGGTTTTCCGGTTGGAGCACTGTGTCCGGGCTTCCATGCATGAGCACCTTGCGCATCAACAACACAGCTTCGTCGCATAGTTGGGGCAGGGCATGGAGGTCGTGGGTGGAGATGAGGATGGTGGCGCCGTTGTCGGCCAGCTCGCGGAGGAGCCTGGTGATGGTGGCTTCAGAGCGTTTGTCCACGCCCGCGAACGGCTCGTCCAGCAGCATCATGGTGGCACCTTGGGCGATACCCCGGGCCACGAAGGCCCGCTTCTTTTGCCCTCCGGAAAGCTGCCCGATTTGCCGATCCGCGTACTCGTTCAGCTCCACGCGTTCCAAGGCATGGTCGACGGCGTCCCGGTCCGCTTTGCGGGGCCGGCGCGTGAATCCCAAATGCCCGTAGCGGCCCATCATCACCACATCCCGGACCGACAGGGGGAAAGCCCAATCAACGTCTTCGCTTTGGGGAACGTAACCGATGCCGGCGTCCTTGCGCATCTTTACCGGGGGTTGGCCGTTGATGAGCACCCTGCCGGAATCGGGCTTCACCATGCCCATGATGACTTTGAACAGGGTGGACTTGCCGGAGCCGTTCATGCCCACCAGCCCGCAGATCCGCGAATGTTCCAGGCTCAGGGACGCAGAGTCCAAGGCCAGGACCTCGCCGTAATGGACGGTGACGTTCTCAACAGCGATCGCGGGAGTGCTCATGGCGTTCCTCCGGTGAGTGCAGTGGTGATGACTTTGGCGTCGTGACGCATGAGGTCAAGGTAGGTGGGAACGGGTCCGTCCGCTTCGGAAAGGGAATCGACGTAGAGAGTCCCGCCAAACTTGGCGTCGGTGGCACCAACTACCTGTTGCATCGGGGCGTCTGACACTGTGGATTCACAGAACACCGCCGGAACCTGGTTGTCTCTAACGAATTCGATTGCCCGGGTGATCTGCTGTGGCGTTGCCTGTTGCTCAGCGTTCACGGCCCAGATGTAGACCTCTTTGAGGCCGGCGTCGCGGGCCAGATAGGAGAACGCTCCTTCGCAGGTGACCAGCGCCCTCTGCTTCTCCGACAGTACGGACAGTTTGGACACCATCTCGTCCTGCACGGTCTGGAGTTGGGCGTTGTAGGCCTCGGCGTTTGCTTCGAATTCGGCAGCGTGCGAAGGGTCCAGCTTGGCGAAGGCCTTGGCCATGTTGCTTGCGTAAATCTGGACGTTCTTGGGCGACATCCAGGCGTGCGGGTTCGGCTTGCCTTGGTAGGAGTCCTCGGCGATGGGCATGACGTCCACGCCGTCGCTCACTACTGCGTGCGGTACGTCGAGGTCCTCCACGAACTGGGAAAACCACGCTTCCAGATTGAGGCCATTGTCCAGGATGAGATCGGCTTGGGCGGCTTTCCGGATGTCACCCGGGGTTGGCTCATAGCCGTGGATCTCAGCTCCGGCTTTGGTGATGGATTCGACGCGGAGCTTATCTCCGGCAACATTCTTGGCGATGTCTGCCAGGACGGTGAAAGTAGTGAGGACCACGGGCTTGTCATCTTCTCCCGCAGAGGAGTTCCCACCACAGGCGGAGACTCCCAAGGCAAGGGCGATCGCGGTCAGGACAGCAGCGAAACGGCGGACATCTTTGGCGCGCCGAAACGGAAAGTTAGGCATACCGAAAAGTGTAGCCAAGCATGGCCCACGCAGCAAAGCTAGGCTGGTCACATGGGCACTCTTTCCACCAAGGCACCTTTGTACAAATTCACTGCCCTGGATGCCATCGCCGTGGCAGCATATGTGGGCTTCACCGCCTACTTCCTGCTGGCTGGGCAGACGCTCAACCGGCTGATGCTTGAGCTGTTTTCTGACCCGGCAACAGCGTCCTATGCCGTCAACGCGATCTTTTATGCCGGCGTCGGAATATTTGCGGTGGCGTCTGCCTGGCGGGTGGTGGGCCGTGACCTCCGGATCCTGGGGACCCGGCCGTCGTTCACGCTGGGCATGGTCCCCCTGACCTTGGTGGTCATGCTGATTCTCACAGCCCTTCTGGTGGCGGCCTTCGGGACCGCCCAAAGCTCCGAGAACCAACTGGGCATCCAAGGCATGCTGCAACACGTGCCGGCGTGGCTGATGGTGCCTTTGCTGGTCATCCTTGGTCCGTTCGTGGAGGAATATCTCTTTCGGCACCTCCTGATCGGCAAGTTGTCGCGATACCTGAACATCTGGGTTTGCTGCGTGATCTCCGTGGTGGTGTTCTCGTCCATCCATGTAGTGGGTCGCGAAGGACTCGCTTTGTCTGCGCTGGCCCCGTACCTGGGAATGGCCGTGGTGCTGGTGGCTGTCTACGTTTGGACGGGCAAGAACCTGATGTTCTCCTACCTTGTGCACGCCGCCAAGAACCTCATGGCCGTCGTCCTGATCTACGCGGTACCGCCCGAACTCCTCCCCCACTAGGTCGCACTTAAGCACGTTTTGAGCGCCCAAAACGCGCTTAAATGCGACCTACTTGGGAACCCGGACGGAAGGTGACCGCAACCCCCTACCCAGCCACCCGCCGTCGGAATAGCTTGTAGAGCATGACACTCAACATCCAGGTAGTAGTCGATTGCAAGAAGCCGCACGACCTCGCCGACTGGTGGGCTGAGACCCTCGAGTGGAACGTCGAGCCGCAGGACGAGGCATTCATCCGTTCCATGATCGAGCAGGGCTACGCCACCGAGGACCAGACCATCACGCACAACGGCAAGCTGGTGTGGGCGGAGGGCTGTGCGATCGTACCCGCCGAAGACACGGACCCCAAGACCGGCCGGCGGATCCTGTTCCAGACTGATCGCAACGAAAAATCGGTAAAGAACAGGGTGCACTGGGACGTCCGGTTGGACGGCCGGGACAAGGATGACGTGCGGAAACAGCTCGAAGCCCGCGGTGCCAAGCACCTGTGGACCGCCAATCAGGGACCCCACGAATGGCACACCATGGCCGACCCCGAGGGCAACGAGTTCTGCATCAGCTAAGGCCATTACTAGACTCGGACTGTGAACAACCAACTCCCTGCCAAGGTTTCCGACGTCTTTGACCCCTCACGCTGGCGCACAGTTTCCGGCTTCGACGACTTCAAGGACATGACCTACCACCGGCAGGTTGAGCGTTCAACGGACGGCACAGTCAAGGACCTCCCCACGGTCCGCATCGCCTTCAACCGGCCCGAGGTCCGCAACGCGTTCCGCCCGGGCACCGTGGACGAGCTCTACCGGGCAATGGATCACGCCCGTATGACGCCGGACGTCGCCACAGTCCTCCTCACAGGTAACGGACCTTCTGAGAAGGACGGCGGACACTCGTTCTGCTCCGGCGGCGACCAGCGGATTCGTGGCAGGGACGGCTACCGCTACGCCGAGGGGGATACACAGGAAACCATCGACCCTGCCCGCGCCGGCCGCCTCCATATCCTGGAAGTCCAGCGGCTCATGCGGACCATGCCCAAGGTGGTTATCGCGGTGGTCAACGGTTGGGCTGCCGGCGGCGGCCACTCGCTGCACGTGGTCAGCGACCTCACCATCGCCTCGCGGGAGCACGGCAAGTTCAAGCAGACCGACGCAACCGTAGGAAGTTTCGACGCCGGATACGGCTCTGCGCTGCTGGCCCGCCAGATCGGGCAGAAAGCCGCACGGGAAATCTTCTTCCTGGCCCGCGAATATTCCGCGGAGGACATGGTCAGGATGGGCGCCGTGAACGAGGCAGTTGACCACTCCCGCCTCGAAGAAGTTGCTCTGGAGTACGCAGCGGACATCGCCCGCCAGTCCCCGCAGGCCATCCGTATGCTCAAATTCGCTTTCAACCTGGCCGACGACGGCCTGGCCGGCCAGCAGGTCTTCGCCGGTGAAGCCACCCGTCTCGCGTACATGACTGACGAAGCCGTGGAGGGCAAAGAAGCGTTCCTCCAGAAGCGCGACCCCGACTGGTCCAACTTCCCCTACTACTTCTAGGACCACCGTGAACATCGATCCCCTTTTGAAAGCCCTGATGGCCGCCCTCCATGGCGAGGGACCCGCCGTCGAAATCGTGATGGATGAAAACGGCGAGCCGCAGGCTGTTCCCGTGGAGACCGGCGTCGAAGAGGCAGCTGTGCTGGTCCGCACCTCCGGTTCCACGGGGACGCCCAAGGCAACCGTACTGACCATCGATGCCCTCGCAGCTTCCTCTGTTTCCACCGCCGTGGCCCTGCGTGGCGAAGGACAGTGGTTGCTGGCACTCCCGCTGCAGTATGTTGCGGGTGTGCAGGTGCTGGTCCGCTCGCTCTACGCAGGCACGCGTCCGTGGGTCATGGATCAGTCGGACGGCTTCACGCCCGAAGCCTTCACGGCCGCCGCCGAGGAACTGACTGACAAGATCCGCTTTACCTCCCTGGTGCCCACGCAGCTGCGGCGGCTCCTCGACTCCCCCGCGCCGGAAACCCTGGCCGTGCTGCGCCGCTTCAACGCGATCCTGCTGGGTGGTGCGCCGGCGTCTGCTGAGCTCCTTGCCGCCGCCCACGCCGAGGGGCTGAAGGTGGTGACCACCTACGGCTCAGCCGAGACGTGCGGCGGGTGCGTTTACGACGGCGAGCCGTTGGACGGCGTCGAGGTCCGCATCGGTGAAGGCGAACTGGAAGGCCGCATCCTGCTGGGTGGCGACACCGTGGCGGCGGGCTACCTGGACGCCGCCCGCGCCTCAAAAGCGGCATTCTTCG
Organism: Paenarthrobacter sp. GQ52; assembly: GCF_059759005.1. NCBI lineage: Bacteria > Bacillati > Actinomycetota > Actinomycetes > Micrococcales > Micrococcaceae > Paenarthrobacter > Paenarthrobacter sp. GQ52. Next base: position 22,018 of record NZ_JCAXEJ010000012.1, on the reverse strand, counting down.
AGGAAGACGGCGTCCGCTGGTACATCACCGGCGACCTTGGCACGCTGTCCGACGACGGCAAGCTCACAGTGCTGGGCCGCGCCGATGACGTGATCATCACCGGAGGCGTCAAAGCCTCCGCCGCTTATATCCAAGGCAAGCTGGAAGAGCTCGACGGCGTCACCGCGGCTTTCGTAACCGGCCTCCCGTCGCGGGAATGGGGCCAAGCTGTGGCGGCTTACGTTGCCGTCACTGATCCGTCGCCTGCGGGCCTCAAGGGATTCACGGCCCGCCGGGAGGAATCACTGGGTGTCCTGGCGCCCAAAACCGTGTTCGCTGACAAGGCTTTGCCGATGCTTCCCAACGGAAAGCCGGACCGTATGTCCATGATTGACCGGCTTTCCGAGCTGCATCAGGGACAATAGACAAGTTCTTCCCTCCCGCCCCCTGACTAAGATCAACCGCGAAATACACGAGGTACTACACGTGGCGACAGCTGCACAATGGATTCAAGGAGCCCGGCTCCGCACACTGCCCGCGGCCATCGCGCCGGTCCTCATCGGTTCGGCAGCGGCGTACGAGCTCCAGGCTTTCCGGCTGCCGAACGCGATCCTGGCAGCACTTGTGGCTCTCCTGCTTCAAGTTGGCGTGAACTACGCCAACGACTACTCCGATGGCATCCGCGGCACGGATGAGGACCGCGTGGGCCCCCTCCGTTTGGTCGGTTCAGGCGCCGCAAAGCCGGAGCAGGTGAAGTGGGCTGCCTTTGCCCTCTTCGGGGCGGCGATGGTTTGCGGCCTCATTCTGGTGATCATCACCCAGGCATGGTGGCTGATCCTGGTAGGTATCGGCTGCATCATGGCGGCTTGGGGCTACACCGGCGGCAAGAACCCCTACGGCTACCTGGGCCTGGGCGACGTCTTTGTGTTCGTATTCTTCGGACTCGTGGCCACCCTGGGAACCACCTACACCCAGGCCGGGCAGGTCAGCCTCGCCGCGGTCATCGGTGCGATCGGCACCGGACTCATTGCCTGTGCACTGCTGATGGCCAACAACGTCAGGGACATCCCGACTGATGCGGCCGCAGGTAAGCGAACCTTGGCCGTCAGGCTGGGTGACCGGCACGCCCGCGAAAGCTACGTCCTGATGCTGGCCGTGGCCATCCTGCTCGTGATCGTCCTGGCGCCCACCAAGCCGTGGATGCTGATCGTGCTGCTGCTGATTCCGGCCTGCCTGATGCCGGCCTGGCTCATGGTGAACGGCAAGAAGCGCAAGAGCCTGATCCCGGTTCTCAAGCAGACCGGCATGATCAACCTCGGCTACAGCCTGTTGTTCTCGCTGGGACTGATCCTGAGCCGCGGCTTCTGAGTTTTTGTACAAATAACGCCCCTAAGAAGCTTTCTTAGGGGCGTTACTTGTACACAAAAAGTTCTAGGCAGTGCCAGGGCGTTTGTCGTTGTTCACGGCGATGTCCGGGTTCTTCTCCACCAAGCCGTCCTCGACGGCAGCGTCTTCAACCTCACCGGCAGTACGGATGGGCTTGGCCCGCCCGGAGAACCGCTCGCGCATGGCTGCCGTGGCGGCGTCGCGCTGTTTCTGGAAGAACAGGTAACTGATAGCGAAGGCAATCAGCCCGGCGAAGACCACAGCGAGGATCCAGCCCACCCCCAAAAAGGCGAACAGCACGAACAACGGCACGAACAGCGCCAGACGGATGAGGGAATACTTCAGGAAAGCCACCATCCAAGTTTAGCCGCCCGGATGGTTGCACTCTGATCACAGCCGGAACAGGGCGTCCAGTGATCGGCTTCAGGCGACTAGACTTGGTGCATGCTCCGGGTTGTAGGCGTCGTTATTGTTCTAGTCATCTTCGTCTATGCCCTGGTGGACGTCATCCGCACGGACGGCAACCAAACACGCGGGATATCCAAGCCCGCCTGGATCATCGTGATGATCCTCCTGCCGCTGCTGGGAGCAATCCTCTGGTTCATTTTCGGCCGGCCCTACGGCAAGCCCACTGCCAAGCCCGTACGCCGCCAGCCCACAGCCCCGGACGACGACCCCGAATTCCTGCGCAACCTGGAAACCCGACGCCGTAACCAGGCTGCAGAGGATCGCCTGAAGAAGCTCAAGGCAGACCATGACGCCAAGGACAGCGATACGGGCGACAAGCCAAACGATGGCAGCGGCGACGCCAAAAACAACGGCTTCAAACCGGGCGACGCCAAGCGCAGCGAGCCGGATCCCCATGACACGGACGAGCTGAAGTAGGCAAAAATGGCCCAGCAAGCTGATGGATCACGGCAGTCACCCTCCTCCACACCATCAGTCAGCGGGCCCGCATCACCCTCCGCACCGCCCCCACGCCCAGGTATTTCCCTGTCCACGCCGCCGCCCATAGCGGCGGTTGTTCGTCCTCCCGGACCTGCACGCTTGTCCCGCACTCTCTGGGTGGCCAGCTTCGTGGCCGGAATCGCCGTCGTGGTAACAGGCTTTCTCGGCCGCGATTCCCACTTCGAACGCCTGAAGGGCGTCATCGGAGGAATGGTCCCCGACGGCGACGCTGACGCAGTGGAGGGAGCCACCGCCGTCGTGTTCCTGGGAAGCCTCACCATGCTCGCCCTGGTAGTAGCCATGGAAGCTATCCTGTTGGCGGTCCTCTTCAAACGCCGCATCTGGGCTCGCTGGGCCCTTGCCCCGTTGGTCCTTCTCCATGCGGTGGTCACTGTCATTACCGCCGACTTCGTGGTGGCCCCCGGCGCGGACGGTGTCCTGACGATCGTGCTGTTGGCGGCCCAATTCATCCTGGCCGCAGCCGCCCTGATCCTGCTGTTTCTCCCCTCCACCACCACCTGGCTGCTTAGCGAACGGGTTCCTTAGCGAACGGGTTCCTTAGCGAACGGCGGGAATAGCGGCCAACATCCCCTCGCAACTGCGAAGGACTACACGGCACGCTTCAAGCGCGGCCGGCGCAGTGAGCGGGTTCTCCGCGAGCAACCGCCAACGGTTCAGGCTGTTTCGCGCTGCCTCACTGATCTGCTCCGGGCTTGCCTCCGCATCCAGGCCCAACCTCAGCGGTGGCGTACTGCCACGGCCGCCCACCAGCCGCTCAGCCTCTGCTGATTGCTCCGGGGTCAGGCTTAGGCCTTCGGTCCGGAGCGTTGCCAGAAGTTTCAATTCCCGGAACTCGTGGGCGCCCGTTCGAAGCCTTTCCAAGTTGGTTTCCAGGAGCAGCGCGACATCTCTGCGCGAAGTGCGCAGCAGTGCTTCCAAACCCACGACGGCGGCACGCGCCTTGAGTGCCTCCGCCCGGGTTTGGAAAAGAAAAGCGATGTTGTCGAGCAACTGGCCAAGGCCGCTGCGCCGTGCCAGCTCATGGGCAAGTTCCGTCGGATTGCTGATGCCACCCCGGATCAGGGCAACACCAAGGCGTATTCCGAACAGGCCGAATCTTTGCACGAGGGACGCTTTGGCCGCCCGGCCCAAACCTTCGGGCTCGGTGGACCGGACAAAGAGGTCCGCTGAGAGCATCAGCCTCTCCCTCTGGTTTCTGTCCATTTGCGCCAACAGTTTCATGGCTTCGAAATCGGTCTGGCGCATGGTCCGCGAACTTTGCGCCAGCAAACCGGCAACCGGGACAACACCCAGGGCAAGGGGCTTGAGGTTCTGGTCCCGGCTGTATCTATCGGCGATCACTGCTGCGGAAATGAGGGAATCAATTCTTCCCGCGCCGATCTCGTCCGCCCGGGACAGGACCGCCAAGGCGTTGACAGTCCCTGATTGACCCGCGGCGTTGTCCTTGAAGGATTCCAGGAACCGGACATCGGAGGAGTGGAGATGCCGCAGGAGATAGATGACGGCATCGGCGGCCATGGGGGCATCTTCGGGGAGGAGGAACTCCGTGGAGCGGCCTGACACATCCTGGGACAACGAGGCGATGCCCGGGGTATCAATCAGGGTAAGCTCCCGCAGGCTGGCAGATGGCCAGTCCACCACCAGCCGCTCCACGTCCTCGGCCCGGATATCCCCCATGTTGAAGACCAGCCGGCCGTCTTCGCGGGTGACAGGGAGCGCTAATGGCTCCCCGACGATCGGATGGAGCGTGATCCTTGGCGTGTGCCCGTAGCGGTACCACGTGACGATCCGGGTGCATTCCCCGGCGTCGGTGGGTGCGATTTCCTCCCCGATGATCGCGTTGAGGAGAGTGGACTTGCCAGCCTTAACCATGCCTGCCACTGCTATTCGCAAAGGCCCTTCCAGCCTGCCCTGGAGCTCATCCACCACTGCGAGCGCCGCTGCGTCGTCGTGGAAGGCCTCCCGTGCTTGCCGGAGCAGATCCGCGACTCCGGCGATCCCCGACTCGATCATCCTGCCGGCACCGAGGACGGTGCTGTTTTGGCCTGGGTGGCGGGTTTGGCCTGGGGCGTGGGGCCGGTCTGCGGGACGGACGGCTCTTCCTGCAGCTGCTGAGAAGCTTTGGCCAGGGCATCCACTACCTTGAGCTGGTTCCGTATTTCTTTGATTCTCGTGTCCCGCTCCACGGCGTAGGTAGCAGCCGCTTTCTGCGCGGCCGCCACGGATTCCGTCAGAGTACGGTGGTGTTCTTCGGCGATCTCCGTGAAGTGGTCCCGTGTGGCCCGTTGGACCAGCCGCAGCCTGTCCTTGAGCTGCTTGCCCACTTGGAACACAACATCGTCAACATGCTTGCGGACCAGGACCTTGGCTTCTGATTGCCGTTGCTTGAGCCTGGCTTCTTTGTCTTCCCGGTAGGCTTTCCGGCCCAGCATCAGGCCGGCTCCTACGGACAGCGGATTAATGAGGGCCATCCCGAAAATGCCGGTTAGCAGGCCAAACATCAGCACGCCACCGTAGGACCCGCGCATCCCGATCAGCACCTTCTGCAGAGGCCCGAGGCGCCCGTCTTCCATGTCCTGGATGTCAGCCACGGGGTCCAGCACGCCGCCGGTGTCGGCTACCTTCAACGCGGGGAGGGCCACCTCATCTTCGGAGAAGTGTTCCGCCACATGCGTGGCCAACCATTGGGCACGTTCGCTGGTCCACACGAAAGTATCCGAAACCGCTGCGGCCGTGCTCTGTTCCAGCCACTGTGTGAACTGCTCCCACGCTGGCCCGGGATCTCCTTGATCTATGGCAATTTCGGCCTCGCGCTGGATCCTGCGCAGCCTGTCCCTTAGGTCATATTCCAGGTCGGCGATGAGGTCGCCGATGCCATCGTTGAGGGTTATCTGCCAACGCGCGGAGCGTTTGCGCAGCGCGTCGGCGTCTTCCTTGGCCGCGTTCAGGCCAGCGATCATCTGCGGAGTTCCCGCCGGATTCTCAAGGGCTTCCAGCTCCGACTGCAGCGCCAGCCTGAGGTTCTCACTGACGGTCAACAGGTCGTTGCCCACGGATTTGCGTTGAATCCTTGCCGCCCCGCCCACAATGTTGTTCCGCAGGTGGGCGATCAACGCCGGAAACCCTGATTCGGTGTTCAGCTCGGGGTCCTGCAGCCGCGCTGCGTGGAGTCGCAGCTCCGAGGACACCGGAAACAGGGGAATATCAGGCCCGACATCGGCCAGGTGCCTCCTATCCAAGTCAGCAATCTGGCGCCAGCTCGGATAAAGGTCGGTCTTGGACAGCACGCACAGGACGTTGGGGTTGATGCGCATCGCCTGGCGAAGGAACCGCATCTCGGGCTCGGTGAATTCCTGGGAAGCATCGGTCACAAACACCATGGCGTGCGCCGATGGCAGGGCAGTCAGCGTGGTCAAAGTGTGTGTTGAGCCCAGACCTCCAACGCCTGGAGAGTCCACGATTGTCAGTCCGCCCGCCAGAATCTTTCGTGGCAGGGAAACTTCGGCCGCAACGATGTTCTTTGTGTTGCCCGGGTTGCCCTTTTCGGAGACGTATTCCGCAAGGTGCTCCAGCTCCACCGGTTGCCGTTCCAGTCCGCCTTCCGGCCCGCTTGCGTCCCGTTCCGGGTCCGTACCGTGCTCGCCGGGGACAAGGACAACGGCCGACGCCGGGTCCCCCTGACGTACGACCGTTGGGACGGAGGTGGCAATGTCGTCATCAACCGGGCACACAGGTGCGTTAACCAAAGCGTTGATGAGCTGGCTCTTACCCTGTTTGAACTCACCCACCACCATCACGCGAACGCTGGGATCCCGCAAGCGGTTGAGGGTATTTTCCAGTCGGCGCCGAAGGTCGTTCCGGTCCCCCACCAGCGCCATGCCCTGCTCAACCAACGTGGTCATGTGTCCTGTTTCCGCCACCATTTGTCCTTTGCTCTGCCGCCTCGCCGTTGAGGCCACGAAGTGCCCGGCAGACGCTTGGCGCCTGCCGGGCATTGCTGGGGTGTTCGTAAACGTCGTGTCTTGGATCGTTACGACGTCTGGATTTTTTTGGTGCTAGTCGATTTCCACATCGTTCTTGGCCACGACGATCGAGTCGTCGATGTCGTTGTATTCGACGTCCACATCGAGCTCGTTGTCGGCGATGACCGTGTTGTCCTCCACGTTGGTGTATTCGACATCCACCTCGTTGTCCTGGATAACCGTGGAATCGTAATTGACCTGGACATCTTCGACGTCGATCTCCTTGGAGTTGTCGATCTCCAGCTCGTTGTCCTGGATGACAGTGGAGTCGTAGTTGACCTGGACATCTTCCAGTTCCACGTTGGTGGAGTGGTCGTTGGTGTACTCCAGTTCCACCTCGTTGTCCTTGATGATGGTGGAGTTCTCGATGTTCGTGTACTCCACGTCCACGTCGCCGACTTCCAGCTCGGTCTCGTTGTTGTAGGAGTCCTTGTTGAAGGAATCCGTGTTGTGGATGTTGGTGTGGGAATTGTCCACGGAGTTGTCCTCGTTGAAGGAATCCTCAATGTCAACGTCCACGTCTACATCGGTGTTGTAGGAGTCCTTGGTTACGGAGTGATCGTCGTTGAACGAATCCTTGACCTCGATGTCCGTGTTGCCAACCTCAACGTCACCGGGACCCGATTCACTGATATTCACCGAGTTGTCCGTTGAATGGTCATCAGTGTTGGTGGTCGTTGTGCTGGTGTTACCGGAATCCTTCACATCGTCGCCGGCAGCAATCGCACCGTCGCCCGAGGCAACCACAGCGTCCTGGTTGAAGAGCTGCGTAACATCGCCGTCTGCCCAGATGTTCTGGTTGACCGACTGGTCGGTGATCGTGTCGCGGTCGTCGATGGTGGTGGTGTACGAGTAGTTGTTCACCACGTGGACCAGCTGCTGAACGGCATGTGCGTGGTCATCCCAGTCGCCGCCACCGCCGCCGCCACCGTGTCCGCCGCCGTCGTGATCATCGCCGCCATGGCCATCCCAGCCACCGCCGCCGCCACCGTGTCCGCCGCCGTCGTGATCATCGCCGCCATGGCCATCCCAGCCACCGCCGCCGCCACCGTGTCCGCCGCCGTCGTGATCATCGCCGTCATGGCCATCCCAGCCACCACCGCCGCCGCCGCCGTGGTCGCCGCCGCCGTGGTCGCCGCCGCCGTGTCCACCACCGTCGTGATCATCGTCGTCGTGTCCACCCCAGCTGCCACCCCCGCCAGTGGAAGCGTTGTTGCCGCCGGTGTTGTATTCGCGGTCGAACGACGAACGGGCGTTGATGGGTGCGTAGTCGAGGACCACCGGGCGGACGGCGTCGACGTCGGCCGAAGAAACGTCGCGCAGACCCGCTGCGGCGAGGGCTGCTTCGGGATCCCGGACGAATTCTTCAGCGGCATCAGGATCGTTGAACAGGCTCATCAGGAACTGCACGAGCTGTTGTGCGAGTGTTGGCATTGGAGTGCTCCCTCAAATTCTGTGATGGAAAAGGATTCGCCCGGCGCCTTTGCCGGGCTTGCATTCAACGTATTGCCGGGGCTGGCCACCGGGCATCGGGTGTGGTCCCCCTACCGCTTCCCGCACCGTTAGGGGATGGTGTGGTTTTCCGTTAGGGGATGGAGGGGGTTACCGCTTATGGAGGCGGGTGCCCCTCCCCCAATGCCAACCGCAGGCGGACCAGGAGTTCGGAACGGTTTTCGGCCCCCAGGCGTCGTCGCATGCGTGCCACGTGGTGCTCCGCCGTGCGGGGTGAGATGTAGATGGCTTCGCCGATTTCCCGATAGGTCTTGCCCTCCAAAATGAGTCGACCCACTTCACGCTCCCTGGCGCTGAGCCCGGAGGAGTCAGGAGCTCCGGGGCCACCCCCGTTGTCCATGACGGGATGAGCAGGAACGGCAGTGCGAGCATCCACCTGCCGCTCTGAAACCCCGGCCGACGGCGCCGCACCCTGCGGGTGGATGTCCCTGGCGCACGCCAGCAGTTTCACCATGTCACGTCGTTCATCCGCATGTGCAGCGGCATGGCCGGCCAGGCGGGCGCCCTCCCATGGCATGCCGACGGCGGCCAACCCGCGGGCCGCTGTTTCAACGTCGGACGCCTCAAAGCGGCTGGCCAGGACCGAGACCCAGGCCTTACCGCCAGCGGCGAGCACTGACGCCAGATGGCTGCGCTCCGATGCCCGCACCAGTGCTGCCGCGTGCGGTGCAAGCCCTGCGGGGTCTTCGCTCAGCAAGGCCGCCTGCACCGCCGCCCAGTGCAACGGCACCGACCATAACGACGGATTGCCCAGCTTCGCCAGCAAATCCCAAGCGCCTTCCAGATAGTGCGAAACCCTCCTTGATTCCCGCAGTCGCGCAGCCGTGATCATCAGTTCGCCCCATGGCAGAAGGCTGTAGAGATCCACCGATACGTGCATCATGGTTTCGCGGGCCCTGTCCCAGGCCAGCACAAGCTCGTGTGCGTCGCTGCCCCGCCGGGCAAGGCCTACTTCCAAGGCCGACAACAAGAACTCGTCCCGTGGCGCGAGGGACCAGTGATTGGCTTTGACGGCCTCGTTGATGGCCAGGCGTGCGTCATCTGCGTTGTCCTGCTGCATCGAGGACCAGGCACGCAACAGAAACAGCCGTGGACGGGCTGCGTCGCCGCCTTGGCCCGCAGCCAGCGCTGCCTTGAGCACAGTGTCCGCCACCGCCGGCTCCCCGCTGTGGAGGGCGCATAAGGCGGCCAGGGCACCGGGCGTTTCCGGCAACGGGATGGATGTTCCCGCCGCGTTCATCATGTCGGAAGCCCTGATGAGCTCGGCCAGCGCCAGTTCCGGTGCAGGTCCCAAGGTTTGTCGGAGCCCTTGCTGGGTCAGTGACAACGCCACAGCCAGGAGCGTGGGCGAACCGCTCGGCGGAGCAGCTGCCAGAAGCTCCTCGGCACCCAAGGGGTTTCCCGAACCGATCATGGCCACCGCAGCGAGCGGGGCCGAGGCATCGATCCTGTCCGACCCCAGCCAGTTGTACGTATCTGCGCTCCGGGCAAGCATTCCACGCTGGGCCCAGACGGCCGCGGCCACGTCCACTCCCAGCCGAAGGTCGGGCGCTTCAGGCACTGCCAGGAGGCGGTCCACGATCCTGCCGGCGGTGTCCAGGTCACCGGTTGCCGCTGTAGCCTTTGCACGTCTCGCGGCCTTGGCAACCTCGTCTCCCCCGGCCATGAGGGCTTCCGCGTACAGCTCGGCGGCCAAACGTGGGTCAGATTCCAAGGCCTCGTCAGCAGACCGTTCGAGCTCAGCCACCACATGGGGGTCCTGAAAGCCACTCCTCGCCAGCTCACGGGCCAAATCCCCTAAGGCCCGGCCCTCGTGGAGAGTCTTGTCCACCAGTTCCCTTTGCATCGCCCTGATGCGGGCAGTGGGAGTTCCTTTCAGCAAGGCGTACCGTGCAGTACCCACCACAGTCCCATCCGGCAAAAGCAAGCCGGTGTCCTTGGCAGCGGCAATGATCGAGTCCAAGCCGCCGGGGTGGCCCAGGCCGTCAGCGTCACCCAGGCTGTCAGGAAGGGGCGATGGAAGGGAGAACCCCACGGACAGGGCCAGAAGCAGCTCGCGGACAGGGGCAGTCCCGCCCGTCAGCATGGGCGCCAGATCTGCGCGCATGGTGTCATCTGCGCCCGGGGTGTCGATAGCTTGGTTGATGGGGTGATCCTCTGCGCCGGGGCGGAAGTGCCCGGGCTTATGGTCGTGTCCCGCCATGGGTCAGACCGCCGATAGCAGCGCTGGATCCGGAGTAGGGCTGGTTTCGGTTGGTAGGGGGTCAGGGACGGCCGGCGGGGTGGTCTCTTGGGGCAGTACCGGGTCCGGCGACGCCGGTGGGTCCTGGACCACCGTGGGCTCGGGCTGCGGCACCGTTGGTTCCGGCGACGGCGGTGGCGGCGGTGGGGTGCCCGGGTCTGTAGGAGTGACGGGCGGCGTTGTTGGTTCCACTACCGGCGGAGTTGTTGGGTCCGTGGTTACCGGTGGTGGTGTTGTTGTTGCGGGAGGAGGCGTTGGTCCGCTCGCGGCACCCCCTGTGGGATCAGGTTCAGGGGTGGTTGGCGGCGTAGTAGCCGGAGGCGGAGTCTGAGTGCCCGGAGCCTGAGTACCCGGAGTGGAAGTTCCCGTTCCGGGGGCAGCAGGCGTGGTGGTGCCTCCCGTCCCGCCGGCTGCTGTACCGGAGGAGGTGCCGACGGCACCCGACCCGGCCGTGTTGCCCGAACCATTGGCCGCGGCGCCTGTCCCCGCGTTAGCCGTACCCGGGTTCGTTGCATTCTGCCGGGCCGGAGCCCGTCCGTTGGACCCGGCCCTCGTGACGCCGGTCTTGGCGCTGGCTTCGAGTCCAGCCGCGGGTCCCCCGATGACGGGGGTCGAGCCAGCGCCAGCGCCGGATGCTTGGGCCGCGCCGGCCGCCTGCGCACCGCCGTCGCGCATGACGTCGGCCGCCTGGTTACCGAATACGGTCGCCAGCAGTCCGGTGCCTTCGGGGCTCTGTGCCGCGGTGGCAGTCGCGATGGTCAGCACCGTTGCGGCGGCAGCGGCTGCTGCGGCCATGCGAACGCGGGGCCGCGGGGCGTGGCGGCCTGGCTTGGCCGACGCAGCTTTGAGGTGGTTGAAAGCCGGAGCCCTGTCCGGGACGTGCGGCCTCCCCAATGCAGCGGCCGCACTTTTATCCGCGGCACTTGATTCCTCAGCCGCGGAGGCCAGAGCTGAAGCGGTTGACGCGGCATCCACTGCACTTGAACCGCTGGGGCGCAAGCCAGCCACGGCGGCGCCAAGGCAGATGGATGACTTGGGATCGGCGTCGACGGCGATCGGACGGTCCAGTTCCACGGAAATCAGCTCTGCCACGAGTGGAATCCGGGACGATCCGCCGATGAGCAGCACTGCGCTCAGGTCCTGCGCTTCAAGGTTCATGCTCCGCAGGCTGCGTTGGAGGGCGTCCACCGTATCCCGGACAGGGGCCTCGATCATTGCCTCGAATTCCGAACGGACCAGCCGCACGGACAGCTGGGTGCCGGGTAGGGATACGGCCACGCTGGCTTCGCTGTCCAGGGAAAGTGCTTCCTTGGCCTCGCGGCATTCGCGCCGTAACCGTGAGAGGGCCGCCAAAGTCTCAGGAGAGCTCGCATCCAAGGCCGCGCCCTCGCCAAGGTGACCCATCACATGACGCAGGACGGCGGCGTCGAAATCGGCGCCGCCAAGGGTCTCAATACCATCGGGACGGCCCAATAGTTCAAAGTTACCGGCGCTGGCTTTGCGGAGCACGGCGGTGTCGAAAGTGCCGCCGCCGAGGTCGTACACCGCGACGATGCTGCCGTCTTCCACCCGGGTTTGGGAGGCGTAGTGCAGGGCTGCCGCTTCCGGCTCGCTGATCAGGGTGATGTCCTGCAGACCGGCCACGTTGAGCGCTGCAAGGACCAGTGAGGTGCGGTGCTGCCCCCACGCTGCGGGGTGCGTCATGATGATCGACGACGGCGCGCTGCGCTCGCGTTCTTCGGCCCTGTCCACCACCCAACGGGCCATTCGGGCATACACGTCCTCGGGGGCCAGCCAACTATCCCCGACAGCCAAGGGAACGGAATCACCTATCCGGCGCTTGAATTCCCGCACCATGCGCCGGGGGTCGTCCAAGCCACGGCGTTCGGCCGCTTCACCTACCAGGACACGGCCATCATCCGCATAGAACAAGACGGATGGCACGGCACTGCCGTGCAAGCCCAACGACAGAATCTCCGGGGCTGGAATGGGGCCTTGGCCAGGCTTGACAAGGGCTGCGGCGGTAAAACTCGTCCCGACGTCAATGGCGAGAACATAGCTCATGGTTACCTCGAAGAGAACACGGCGCGACGCTAGCGGGCTGCATCACAAGCGGGTTCTGAACAAGTTAGCACCTGCCCCGGACGGGCAAAAGGCTTCGTAGCAACACCAAGTTGTCATGGTTGCTACACCAATTTGTCATATTCCAAGACCGCTATACGCACACAGGAGCGAAGCCCCTGCTCAGGCGGGGATCCCGGTCATGGGGTTACGGAGCTTAGAGCCCGGAGTAGGAATGCAGGCCGTTGAAAACTGTATTCACGAGTGTGAAGTTGATGATGACGCAGGCGTAGCCAACGATCGACAACCACGCTGCGCGGGTTCCGGTCCAACCACGGGTGGCCCGGGCGTGCAGGTAGCCCGCATAGACCACCCAGATCACGAAGGTCCAGACTTCCTTGGGATCCCAGCCCCAGAAGCGGCCCCAGGCCTTTTCAGCCCAGATCGCCCCGAACATGAGGGTGAACGTCCAACCGATGAAGGCGATGGCATTGATGCGGTAGGAGAGATTCTCCAGGCTCAGCGCGTTGGGAACCAGGCGCATGAAGCCCAGGTTGTCCGCGCGGCCCGCGGCAAGGTTCTTCTGGCGGTACGACTGCAGCAACTGCAGCACAGACATGGCGAACGTCAGTGTGAACAATGCAGAGGAGAGCACGGCGATGGAGACATGGATGATGAGCCAGTAGCTCTGCAGGGCCGGAACCAGGTGCCCAACCGGGGTCCAGAAAGCAGCCGAAGCAGCAACCAGCATGATGATGGCCAGGCCGATCACGAACGTGCCCAGGAAGCGCAGATCCCTGCGGATGAGAACCACCAGGAAGACAGCTACGGCAACGAAAGCACCCGTGGTGAGGAACTCGTACATGTTTCCCCACGGCACGCGGCCTGCACCAAATGCACGGGTAACCACACCGGCGCCGTGGATCAGCACACCCAGCACCGTCAGCGCTACGGCCACGCGGGCAGGCGCGCGGCGTTCGCCCGCATACTTCATGTCGCCGGCGGCGGTGCCGCCCTCAACGGTGAGGCCCGACGTCGGACGCTCGGCACGTCCAGCCGGCCCACCGGCGTCGGGACCTCCCAAGCCTGCCGCGACGCGGCCTGCAGAAACCGTGACCTTCTCGCCGGCGGTGCTGGCTGCGGCCTTCAGGTCCACGGCGCGGAGCATCTTGCTGCTCTTCGCCAGGTCCCAGGCAAAGGCGATGAACGCCACGGTATACGTGCCGGCGGCCAACAGCATGAACAGCTCGCTGTACTGGCCCAGGGTTTCGTTGATGACGGGCATTACTGGTCCTTCGAGGTTGAGGAGGATCCTGCTGTTGTTGTAGCCGTGTCCGGCGCCTCGGGGATGTTCCATTCCCGGGCAAAGATCTCGCGGAGTGCGGCGGCTTCGCCGGCCAAGCGGTGGTCTTCACCGCGTGCCAGCAGGCCGTATTCCACCATGGTGCGGCCGTCCGCGTGGGTTCCGGTGCGAACCCAGACGCGGCGGCGGTTGATGTACAGCGACATGACCAGGCCTGCGACTGCGAGGAAACCGAAGATCAGCGCATAGAGCTGGCCGGGGTTGTGGTGGATGTCCACCCCGATGTACTTCTTCACGCCATCGAACGTGATGCTGCCCTTGCCTTCTGGCAGGTTGACTGTGGCACCCGGACTCAGGGTGATACCGCCGGCAGGGAGGTCGCGGCCGTTGAGCTGCTGGAGGTCCTTGACGTCCAGCTCAAACACGTTTTGAGGCACACCCTTGTCCAGGCCGAGGTCGCCGTAGAACGAGTTCAGGCTCAGCTGCGGGTTGATGAGTTCGGGGGCGCCGCTGAAGGAAATGCCGTCCTCGGTGACGAAGGCCGTGGGCAGGAAGAAGCCAACAAAGCCCAGCTGTTCCGGCTTGGCGTCCGGGACCTTGATGACCACGGAGGAGTAGTAGTTGTCGCCCTGGACCTTGGCAGTTACGGGACCTTGGAAAGCGACGTTGCCCTCACCGTCCCGGACCGTGATCAGGGGTGCATAGCCGTTTCCGGTCAGGTAGAGGCTGGTATTCCCGAGGGAAACGGGGTCGTTGACCTTGAGGGTTTCCTTCTTGCCCGGAGAGTCCGGGGTTTCCTTGGTGGTCACTTCGGCGGTGTAGTCGATGGGCTGGCCGGCTTTGCCCGGCGATTCGCGGTCGAACCTGGCCTCGAACTTGTCCAGTTGCATCGAGTACGGCTGGAGTGAGCTGCTCTGGAAGTTGGTTCCGGGAGTGAATTGGTCGTAGCCCACCAGGGTGTTGACGAAGGTATCGCCTTCCACCAGGATCCGCTGGCCGCTGTACCCGTACAAGCCACCAATGGCCACGGACACCAGCACTCCGATCAAGGAGGTGTGGAACACCAGGTTGCCCACTTCCTTCAGGAAGCCGCGCTCGGCACCCAAGGACGGCAGGGCGCCGTCGACGTCCCTGACCTCCACCCGGTAGCCGCGTTTCTTCAGCAGCCCGGCGGCATCGTTGATGGCTTTCGACGCCGGGATCCCTGCGTCGGCAGGCACAGCCAAGGTGCCGTACTCCGGCAGGCGCGAAAGGCGCTTGGGGGTGCGCGGCGGCTGCGACTTCATGGCCTTGTAATGGGCGATGGCACGCGGAGTGACGCAGCCGATCAAGGAGATGAAAAGCAGGATGTAAATGGCCGAGAACCAGGCCGACGAGTAGACATCGTAGAGCTGCAGGGCGTCGAGAAGCTCGCCGTAGGAAGGGTTGTCCTTGATGTACTGCGTGACCACTGAAGGATTGGCCGGCCGCTGCGGGAACAGGGAACCCGGCACAGCGCCAACGGCAAGCAGGAGGAGCAGGAAGAGGGCCGTGCGCATGCTGGTCAGCTGGGTCCAGGACCACCGGAGCATGCCCTTGAAACCCAGCGCGGGCAGGGCTGCCTCGGACTTGGCCTGCTGGAGTTTTCCGTCCGCTGTGTTTTCAGCGGCTGGTGACTTCTTCTTGGCTTTCACGGACTCGCTCATCAGATTGGCAACTTCACATCGTTTTGGAACCAGTACTGCAACTCGGTCACCCAGGTTCCCCACACACCGGTGGCCATCAGGATGCCGAGCAAAATCAGGATGCCTCCGCCGATCCGCTGGATGGCCAGCCGGTGCTTGCGGAAGAAGGACATCACTCCCATGCCCCGGCGCACGGCCAAGGCAATAAGGAGAAACGGAATGCCAAGGCCAAGGCTGTAAACGAACGCCAGGAGGGCGCCCTTGGCCGCCGATGAACCGCCGGACAAGCTCAGCAACTGTACCGCGGAGTACGTCGGACCAATGCAGGGCGCCCAGCCCAGCCCGAACGTCAGTCCCAGCAGGGGCGCGCCCCACAAGCCCGCCGGAGGTTTTGCGTGGATCTTGGCATCACGCTGCAACCAGCCGAAGCCGCCCATGAACACCACACCCATGATGATCACCAGGATGCCCAACAGCTGCGTGATCCAGGCGTTTTGGGGACCGGTCAGCAACGTACCCAGCTGCCCGAAGGCGCCGCCCAGCAGAACGAAAATCACCGAAAAGCCCAGGACGAACAACCCGATGCCGGCCAGCATGCGGCCCCGCCGCTGCTTTTGGAGGTCGACGCCGGTCAGTCCCGTGACGTAGCCAAGGTACCCCGGGACCAGCGGCAACACGCATGGCGAAAGGAACGAGACCAGCCCGGCCAGCAGTGCCACTGGCACAGCCAGCAGCAGTGATCCGTTGAGGATCGTCTCGGCAAAAGGACTGTTCATGGGTGCTACTCGGCCACTGCAGAGGTGATGAGGGCTTTCAGGGTGCTCTTCTCGATCTCGCCGAGGACGCGTGAGGCAACCTTGCCCTCCTTGTCCAGGACCAACGTTGTGGGAACTGCACCCGGAGGCACAATGCCGGACACGGACAGCAGCACTGCCCCATCCTTGTCATTGAAGCTCGGGTAGGTGATGTTGAAGGTCTTGTCGAAGGCCTCGGCGGTGGCTTGTTCGTCGCGCAGGTTAACGCCGAAGAACTGGACCCCCTGATCTTTGAAGTCCAAGTGCAGGGCTTCAAGCTGGGGGGCTTCGATGCGGCACGGAGCGCACGCGGCAAACCAGAAGTTCAGGACAGTGACTTTGCCCAGCAGATCCTCCGGCTTTACCGTCTGCCCGTTAAAGAGAGTGCCTTTGAGCGCGACGGGTGCGGCACGGTCCGCCTTGGCGAACTCCGTCACCGAACCATCACCTGCCACGTAGTTCTTGTTGTCGCCTGCCTTGGCTTGCTTGGCCAGGGAGTCTTCCTGAGCACACGCGGACAGGCCCATGGTCAGTCCTGCCAGGAGGACACCACCGGCGGTCAGCACGCCGCGGCGCGAAAGATTGTTGTCCATGCTTCTACGCTCCCGGGGTGCTCGCCGCGCCGGGAAGCAGGACGGCAGCGGGCTCGGTGTACTCAACGCGCACGATCTTGCCGTCGTCGTCGAGTGTTAGGGACGTCAACGACGTGAGGGTGCATTCGCGCTTACGGGGATCATGCGCCAGGCGGCGGCCCTCGGCAGTCAACCGGGTGGACCAAATGGGAAGTTGGTGGCTGACCAGAATGGCTTCCGCGCCGTCGCCGCCAAGTTCGATGGCCTTCACACGTGCGTCTTCAACCGCGGCCAGCACGCGGGCTGCCTGCTCCTTGTAGGGCTCGCCCCATGAAGGGCGCAACGGATTCCGGAAGTAGATCCAGTGCTTGGGCTTCAGGAACTCGCTCTTGGTGGGGTGGAGTCCCTCGAAGTGGTTCTCTGCTTCGATAATGCGCGGCTCGGTGGTGATCTCCAGGTTCAGTGCCTCGGCCGTGGGCATGGCCGTTTCCTGGGCGCGCGTGAGCGGCGAGGCTACCAAATGAACAATCTTGGCACCCTGGTTGACGCGGGCCGTGAAGTGGTCCGCCAGCATCCGAGCCATCTCCCGGCCACGTTCGGAGAGGTGGAATTCCGGCAGCCGGCCATAGAGGACGGCGTCGGGATTGTGGACCTCGCCATGGCGAAGCAGATGGACAGTTGCTTGGGGCATGTTTACCAGTTTCTCAAAGAAGCGGGGCGATCCGAAATCTTCTACCGCTAGTAGAACTCAAAGTTTTCCCGAAATGTTCCACGGAGTTGGAATAAAAGATGCATATGCATGTTTATACTGGATACGAAGCTCGGTTGACGCTTCAAGCAATGAGCTCGACCAGGCAAGCAAGCAGTACCTACCACTCGATATAGGAGCAACACCATGATGACTCTCCCCACTTCCGTCACCACCGGCACCTGGGCCCTCGACGCCTCCCACAGCGAGATCGGCTTCACCGTCCGCCACGCAGGCATCAGCAAGGTCCGCGGCCAGTTCAAGGATGCTGCTGCCACCCTGGAAGTTGGCGAAACGCTGACCGATTCCAAGGTCACCGCCACCATCCAGACCGCCAGCTTCGACTCCGGAGACGTCAACCGCGACGGCCACGTCAAGGGCGAAGACTTCTTCGATGTGGAGAAGTTCCCGGAAATCACCTTCGTGTCCCGCCACGTCAAGGCCAACGGCAACAGCTTTGACCTCGTGGGCGATCTCACAATCAAGGGCGTGACCAAGGAAGTTTCCATCGAGACCGAATTCAACGGTGTGGCCGTGGATCCGTTCGGCAACACCCGCGCCGGCGTTTCCGGCGAAACCACCATCAGCCGCAAGGACTTCGGCCTCACGTGGAACGCCGTCCTCGAAGCCGGCGGCGTCCTGGTCAGCGACAAGGTAGTCATCAACCTCGAGCTCGCCTTCATTGCACCGGCTGCGGCGTAGCCCGCACGCCTCAGCAAACGGCGCCCTGCACAGTTCACGCTGTGAGGGGCGCCGTTTCGCGTAAAGGGAAGTCACCCCGCAATTGTTCGGCAAACAGCCTGTATTTAGCTGCGCGTTAGCTCCGAATTTCCTATGCATCCTTCAACCTGCGGTCTAAAGTGATGCCATGAGTACCCCAGACGAAACACCACAGCCACAGCAGCCCGGCTCCCAGCCTCCGCAGCCCGGCAATGTTCCTCCTGCGGGTCACCAGCCTCCGCAGGGCTACCAACCGCCCCAGGGTTACCAACCCCCGCAGGGCTACCAGCCGCCGTCGCAACCGGGGCAATACTCACAGCCCGGACCAGGCCAGCCTGCCCCCGGACAGTCCGGTTTCCACTTCGAAATGCCCACTGACGGACCGCGTAGCTTCAACGACGTCATGCCTCAAGGCGGCTTCTCGGGAATGTTCAAAACCCAGGGCCTGCCGACGGAGCTGAAAGTTTCCTACTTCATTTGGGTGATCTCGGGACTCCTGGGCCTGCTGTTTGGCCTCATCGCTTTCTTTGCCGTGATCGCTGCCTTCGCGTTCGCTCCGGCATTCGCCGCCATCGCCATGATCCTCCTCCTGCTCACTTTGGCGGTCGCCGCCGCCCAAGTGATCCTGGCCATGAAGATGAAGGAAGGTAAAGAGTGGGCACGCCTCGCCTTGACCATCCTGGCGGGCGTTTCCTTACTACTGGCCATTTTCGGAGCGGTAAATGGTGGCGGCTCCGGGATGGGCCTGGGCGGCAACTGGTTCGGTTTCCTGGTGAGCGCAGTCGCCGTTGTCTTGATGTGGCTGCCCAATGCGCAGCTCTGGTTCAAGACTGTGAAGGGCCACGCTTAGCACTGACTCAACTGCCGTCGTCGTGCGATATCGGCGGTAGAGCGAGGCTGAAGGCCGCGGTCAGATCCTTTCGGATCCCGCGGCCTTCATCATGAAGGCGTAAGCCGACATGATGATTTTTTCCCGTGAGCTTGAAATACCTGCGTGTGATCATCTGCAGTGTCGGACGCTGGAGGTACGGTGGTACCAGAACCACGCTGGGGGCAGGGTCATTTTGCTGATCCCGGCGGCCGCACCAGCAGTCGAACAAGCAAAGGAATGCCATGAGCAACCCTCCGTACCCGCCCTCAAATCCGGGCGACGACAACAAGCCCGAGCAGCACGGCGCCCAGCCTTCCACGCCGCAGCCTCCGGCACCCCAGTACGGTCAGCCCGCCGCGCCGCAGTACGGGCAGCAGTCCCCCGCCGCACCCCAGTACGGGCAGCAGTCCCCCGCCGCACCCCAGTACGGGCAGCAGTCCCCCGCCACACCCCAGTACGGGCAGCAGTCTTCCCCGTATGGTCAGGCTCCCGGAGCTCCGCAGTATGGCCAGGGCAACAACTGGCCGAGCCAGCAACCCGGTCCTACAACTATCCCTCCAATGGTGAACTACGCGTTCTGGATGATCATTGCGGCAGGCATCCTGTCTGCCATCAGCTCGCTGCTCCTGGCCACCACCGGAGCCGATTCCTTCATCAACGTGATGAACCAGCAGGCCGCGCAGCAGGGCACTGAATTCCCCGCGGAATCCATTGAGGGGATGCGCGGTGCTATCGCAGTGGGCGCCATTGTCGGTGCCATCTTCTCATTGGGACTTTACGCGCTGGTCGCCTTCCCCGTCCGGAAGGGCAAGAACTGGGCCCGGATCCTGGGCACCGTGTTCGCTGCCATCTCTGTTCTGGGCCTCACCGGACTGTTCCAGTTCGGCGCAACCTACGGCATCATGCAGCTCATCGTGATCCTGCTGGGCGTTGCAGCGATCGTCATGCTGTACCTGCCGGCGTCGGCTCCGTACTTCCGTAAGGCCCAGCCTTTCGGAAACCCATACCAGAACCCCTACGGTCGCTAAACCCTCACGCTTCCAAGTATTAAACGCGGGCGCGGACCCGGCGAAGGCTAAACAGCCTGGCCCGGCGTCTGCGCCCGTTGTGCATGGTAGGCCAGGATCTGGAGCTCGGTTGCCATATCCACCTTGCGAAGGTTGACGTGCGGGGGAACCTGCAGGAGCACCGGGGCGAAGCTCAGGATGCTCCGTATGCCGGCAGCAATGACGCGGTCGCAGACAGCCTGGGCCACGGTCGCAGGTAGCGCAAGCACCACCATGTTGGTATGGGTGCGTTCCAGCACGCGCTCCAGCTCGGCCGAATCACTCACCCGCAACCAGCCCACCTCGTTGCCGATCACCATGGGGTCCGCGTCAAAGATGGCCACAACGTCGAAGCCCCGGGACTCGAAGCCACCATACCGTGCAAGGGCTTTGCCGAGGTTACCGGCACCCACAATCGCGACCTTCCAGTCGTGGGTCAGGCCGAGTGCGGCGGCTATGTGCCGGCTCAAGTACTGGACTTCATAGCCAACGCCCCGGGTCCCGTACGAGCCGACGTAGGAGAGGTCTTTGCGGAGCGTGGATGAACTGACGCCTGATGCCTCCGCCAACGCTTCCGAGGAAACGCGTTCCACACCTTCGGCCAAGAGAGAGTTGAGCGCGCGCAAATAGAGAGTCATCCGGGCCACAGCCGCGGGCGGGATCTGCTTGGTGGCAGGTTCGTTTTCCCCGGTTGTTGCGTCCGGGGACGGTTCCAGCGCAGTCACGGTATTCTCCATTGCGTCGCTTTGTTGTTCCACTCTATGACCCTCGGCGGGACTCAACAAAAGCCATTACCTGCGGGTAACCCCACCTCAATCTTCCAGGACTTTCTTCAGTGTGCGGGTGAGCCGTTCCTCATCGATCTTCCAAAAATCCCGCTGGATGCCGTCAACCAGCACCACAGGAATTTCCTCTGCGAAGCGCTCCTGGAGTTGGGAGTCGCCGTCGATCTTCTGCTCGGTCCACTGCACGCCAAGGCTTTTCGTGACGCGCTCGACGGCGGCACGCGCTTCCGTGCAGAGGTGGCAGTCAGCTTTGGTCAGAAGTACGACGTCGGGAATAGCCATGTCTCAAAGGTAACCGCCCCAACGCTCGCTCACACCCCACCCCCTTCCCACCAACGCTCACTCACACCCCACCCCCTCCCCACCAACGCTCACTCACACCCCACCCCCTTCGGCGACTCCGCCTGTGCGCCCTCAACGCAGTTCCCGGCGATTGACTAGACTCAAGGCATGCCCGAGGAGAAGAACGCCGCCGTGGTCGCAGATGCCTTGGTGCAAAACACCGCGCAGAGGGACGCGGCAAAACAGGATCTCGTGCGGAAGCACGCTGGCGAAGCCGCCTTCTTCGACGTCGACAATACGTTGATGAAGGGTGCAAGCCTCTTCCACGTGGCGCGCAAAATGTACGAACGCAAAGCGTTCACACTTTCCCAGGCCGCCGGTTTCGCTTGGAAGCAGTTCAAGTTCGTCATGCGCGGCGAAAACATGGAAGACGTCCACTCCGTACGCGACTCTGCGCTGACCCTTGCTGCCGGCATCACTGTTGATGACATCAAGGCCTTGGGCGAAGAGGTCTATGACGAAATGATCGAGTCACGGATCTGGCCGGGAACCAAGGCGCTGGCAGAACAGCACCTTCGGGTCGGCCGGAAGGTGTGGCTCGTGACTGCTACGCCCATTGAGGTGGCCACTGTCATTTCCACCCGGCTCGGCCTAACCGGCGCCTTGGGCACAGTGGGTGAGGTGGACGAAGGTGTGTACACGGGGAAGCTCGTGGGGGACATCCTCCACGGACCTGCCAAGGCGATCGCGGTCCAACTCGTTGCCGATCGCGAGGGATTGGATCTGGACCATTGCTGGGCCTACAGCGATTCCGCCAACGACATTCCTTTGCTCACCATGGTGGGTCACCCCGTGGTGATCAACCCCGATGCGAAGCTTCGGCGGCACGCTCGTGAGAACAATTGGCCCGTTTACGATTTCCGCTCCGGACGCCGCGCGGCCACGCTCGGCCTCAAAGCCGCGACCGTCGGCGGAGCTGTGTATGGGCTGTGGCGCGGGTTCTCAAAGTTCCGTGGTCCCCGCATCTAACGCTCTCTCACATACCTCGCGCTTAAACCCGTC
>NZ_JCAXEJ010000011.1:0-130529 GCF_059759005.1 Paenarthrobacter sp. GQ52 | reverse complement strand
TCGCCGCGCCAACGCCACCTGGGCACCCACCCCACTGCCACGCTCCGAAACAGGAACACCCGCCTCGGCCTGCTCGGCACGCTGGGCAAGATCAAAAGCCACAGCAACCCGCGCCTGCAAAGCCGTGATAGCCGACTTCATCTCCTCCAAAACCCGCAACTGCTCAATCAAGTCCCCACTCACAGAGCCGGCCTCAACCACGCCGGCCGAAACCGCGCCGGGCTGAACAGGACCCGCCGGGGCCGTACCGGGCTTGCTAGAGTCGCCTAGGCCTGGACTGGCCAGCCCGACAGCGCGCGCCTCGTTAGCCGGCGTCGGGACCCGAGACGTCAGGCCGCGAGACGAGGCAGGAACAAGCGCATCCGCCACCCCTACGCCCGCCTGCTTATCCCCAATCCGCTCCATGCCCTAACTCTGGCAGCAGCCACCGACATTATTAGCTCCCGGCAACCGACCACAGCAATTCGGGGGTACAGGTCGGCGTACAGAAGGGAACGGAGAACTATTCCGGCGCGTCCGTTGGGGCTTCGTAGCCTTCGGGGATGGCTGGGACTCCAGCCTCCAAAGCGCCTCCATAAACCCGTGCGGAGACCAGGCGTCCGCCGTCACCCGATACCTTCACCTGCAACTCCGATGCAGTAATAGCCGGCAGCTGATGGATCCGCCGGTTCCCCACAGTCATCGCGTACAGAAGGTCGGCTCCATCATTGGACACCACATGACGGGTAATTCGCTGTCCGGAACGTAAGTCCTCCACCAGCTCCAGATGGTTGAACGTGACGGGAGCCGGAAACCTCAGGGTCGCTCCGCCGTCGTGATTTTCAACCGACGCTTCCACAGCACCGGAGAGACGACGATCCCGTTCAGCCTTCCACTCCTTGAGCCTCGCGGAATCCTCGTCCGGAATGAGTCCACGGGTATCTGGAGGCAGGTTCAGGAGGAGGTTCGCACCCATTCCCACGGATTGGTAATAGATGGCGAGCAGGTGCTCCACGGATTTCGGTTCGTCGTCCGGATGCCAGAACCAGCCGCGACGGATGGAGACATCGCATTCCGGCGGCAAGTAGTGTTCGGCATGCAGCCCGGAGCTGGAGTCCGTGTACTGGGTGTCGGATGTGCGGTCCACAACGTAGTCCACGGGATCAGACGCCAGTCCGTTCTCGTTGCCTACCCAGCGAATGGTGGGCTGGCCCATGTTGAAGATCATGGCGTGGGGCTGGTGTTCCTTAACTACAGCGATGATCCGGTCCCAGTCATACTCACGACCCACCGAGCCTGCGCCGTCGAACCACAACTCCATGAGCGGACCGTAGCCCGTGCAGAGTTCCGTGAGTTGCTGGACGTAGAAATCGTCGTAGGCGGCGGGGTCGCCATAACAATCAGCGTTCCGGTCCCATGGGGACAGGTAGAGACCCAGACCGATCCCCTGCTCCGCACAGGCGTCCGCCACTTCGCGGACGACGTCCCCCTCTCCGGCGCGCCACGGCGAGGACGTAACTGAATAGTCAGTGGTTGCCGTCGGCCAAAGACAGAATCCGTCGTGGTGCTTGGCGGTCAGGATCAGGTACCTCGCACCTGCCTCTTTCGCCGTGCGGACCCAGCTGCCGGCGTCGAGTTCTGCCGGGTTAAAGGCCGACGCCGGAACGGTGCCGTCGCTCCACTCCTTGCCGGCAAAGGTGTTGATGCCAAAGTGGATGAAGACGCCGAACTCCAGCTGCTGCCAGCGGAGTTGGGCCGGAGTGGGCACAAGATGAGTCACTGGGCGGGTTCCTGTCCGTGGATCAACCATTGTGCGGCGCGAATGATGGCTTCGTCGGCGGGCTCAGTTCGCAAGCCCGCGATGTCCGAGCGTGTCACAGCCGCCCCCTCGAAGAGGCTCACGATCGCGGAAGCGACACCGTGGAGTTCCGGCTCCGGTAAGTCCGGCCTCCCCCGCCGCACAACGCCGCCCACATGAGCCGCATACTGCGCATAGAAACTCCTCAACGCATTCGCCGCCTGCTGATCCGCGGAGGCCAAGGCCCAGATCTCCAGGTGCATCTTCACGTCCTCAAGGGCGGAGTGTTCGTGCAGCAGTGCCGTCAGAAGCCGACGCGAATCATCCCGGGTCAGGCCTTCCACCGAGCTTGCACCAAGGTCGAGCCCGGCCTCCTCCGCGAGCCGCTGCAATGAGTTCTCCAGGCTTCGCTCAAGGACCGCCCGGATCAGGTCTGCCCGCGTAGGGAAGTAATGCTGCAAGTGCCCGATCCGTACCCCGGCAGCTGTGGCGAAGTCCCGCATTGCCGCGTTGGCATTGCCCTTGGTGACCAGAACTTCTTCCGCAGCGTCAAGGAGCGCCGCCTTTCGCAGGGCGCCCTTGCTTTCGGTCATGACCTCAATATTGTCACACCGTGTGATTCAAGCTCCGCGAGCCGGGACACAGGATCCGGCGCGGATTCGGGGAACGAAACGCCGGCCCTCGCGCCCTCTGCAAGCACTGTGTGCAGACCCAGCAACCCACCCAGCGCGGTCAAATGCGCCTGGCCTTGCGGATCGGAAATAACCGCAGTTCGTGTTCCGGCCGGACCTTTCACATCTATGCGTATATGTGCCGTTCCGCCTGAGCCGGGCGAATACAGCAACGAGCGACGCAGCGGCGCCCACCGTTCCCCGCTACCCCAGCGGAACAGTCCCACCGCACGCGCGGCGAGCAACGCCGTCGTGGATGTATTGGAACTGAACCCAATCCGGGTTGCCACCGATCCCGCTCCGATAGTCAGTGGCAACGTGAACTGTTCAGGTGTGTCGAGCCGCGCCACCTTGGTTCGGTGCCCGGCAATGTCCACCCAGCGCGCGTCAGTCAGGGGGCGTACGACGGCGGCCTGACCGCCTTTGCGTACTTCATAGTCCAGTCCCAGCCGGTCCATGAAGTCCACTGAATCGGCTCCTGCCTGATCGTTGATGTCGTAACGGATTGCGACGTCGATCCGGTCCCCGCCGCCTGCATCCTGGGCCAAGGCTGATGCGACGATGTTGGTGACCCCGCCCATCCAACCCGAACTCAGCAGTACAGGAGCGGTTGGCCGCAGGAGGGTGGCCTGGGTGAGTGCCCGGGTAACGCGGCTGGTCCAACGGGTGACGTCAACATACGGAATCCCGGCGCCGACGGCAGCGCGGAGCACCCTGTCATCGGGGTCATTGACGGTGCTGATGACTGCCCGGACCTTGGCGGCAAACGGCTCCGCCTGTTTGAGGTCCCACTTCTGCACTGTCACTTTTTGTTGCTCACCGGGAACGTTGCTGCTGATCAAATGGCTGCCGCGATCAGGGTTCCTCCCCGTCAGCAGCAGGGGCCATTCGGCTGCTGCGAGTCGGGTTAGCGCTGTTCCGACGGTGCCGTAGCCGCCGGCGATCAGCACGGGGCCAGTTGTATCGAGCTCGAGGAAGTCGTTCATGGAATCATTCTAGGTCATATGACCTATTTTTACAGTCGATCCTTGAAAGTCAGGGATCGCTTGAAAAAAATAAGTATGCTTAGGACATGAGTAAGCGTGCCTCATTGCCGAAAGCTTCGGTGCTGGACACTATGGCTTTCCTCGCCGACGTCTTCCTGCCAACTGTGGCAAAGGGTCCCATCAAGCGCCGACCGCGAATGGAAGCCGCCTCTGAACGGTTCCGGCTGGACGGGAGGGCGATCTCGCGGATGCGGAAGTTGCGGCTTAAGTATCCCGAGGGGCCCCTACTTCTCCGATTGCCGCTCCGGGACCAAGCCGTGGCCCTCAGACCCTCCGAAGTCCATACGATCCTCGAGAACTCCCCCGAACCTTTCTCACCTGCCAGCAGTGAAAAACGCGGAGCCTTGGCGCACTTTGAACCCCGGAATGTGCTGATCTCCGCAGGCCCTGAACGATCCGTCCGGCGGGCACTTCAGGAACAAGCCCTGGACACGGAAAGCCCTGTTCATCGCTTTGCGGACCACTTCCTCCCCGTCATCCGGGAGGAGATAGAACAGCTTTTGACCGGTCTTCCGACGGAGGAGCAACTCGATTGGGAAAGGTTCTCCGCCGCCTGGGAGCGCATAGTCCGGCGCGTAGTCTTCGGTACTGACGCTGCGGACGACGTCGAACTAACCCGCAAGCTGGCACGCCTGCGCAAGGATGCCAACTGGTCTGCGCTAAAACCTATGCGAAACAGAACACGCACAGCCTTCCTGTCAGCAGTTCGGGAAAGGATGCTGGCCGCCGAGCCCGGCAGCCTCGCGCACACTCTGAAGGATCATGATCCATCCGCAACGGCCGCACCCGTGGACCAGATCCCCCAATGGCTTTTCGCATTTGATCCGGCCGGGATGGCCACCTTCCGCACGCTCGCCCTTTTGGCCTCCCACCGGGACCAGCTTGGGAGGGCAACGCAGGAGCTGGATGAGGTTACGTCCGGGCGCAAACACCTGCCCTACCTCAGGGCATGTGTCCTGGAATCGCTTCGGCTTTGGCCCACAACGCCCATGATCCTGCGCCAAACCACCCGGGAGGTCAGGTGGGCAGAGGGAACCATGCCCACTAAGTGCGGCGTCCTGGTTTTTGCGCCGTATTTCCACAGGGACAGCCAGCTACTTCCCGACGCCGATCGGTTTCGACCGGAGTTGTGGCTGAATCAAGGCGTCGAACAGGGCCAGCGTCCTGAGAAGGGCAAGGACTGGGCTCTGGTCCCCTTTAGCGAAGGACCAGTCCGTTGCCCTGGCCGCCAGCTCGTCCTGCTGCTGACCAGTGCCGTCCTCGCCCAGTTCATTGAGCGAACTGATATTCGGCTCACCCATCCCGGACGGCTGGGACCTGACACAAATCTTCCCGCCAACCTCAGCCCCTTCTCGCTCCGGTTCACGGTCCGGAGGAAAGATGCGAGGTGAACTGCAACTGCGCCAGAAAGAGCGCTTCCGCTAATATCGCGTTCCTGAGTTCGCCCAGGTGGACCGATTCGTTGGCACCGTGGGCACGGGAGTCGGGGTCTTCCGCCCCGGTGATAAGGATGGAACAGTCGGGCTGCTGTTCGGCGAGCGCCGCGGCAAAGGGTATTGATCCGCCAACGCCCATCGTGACGGCGTCTGAGCCCCAGGCTGTTTCCAAGGACCAGAGGGTTGCCTGGACCATCGGATCATCGGAGGCAACGGTGAAGGGTTTGCTCCGCGCTCCCGGAATGAACGACATTTCCGCACCAAAAGGGGTGTGCCGTGCTGCGTGCCGCCTTACTGCTTCCATCGCTTGGTGGGGGTCGCTGCCCGGAGGCAGCCGGAGACTGAACTTCACGGAGGCTTCCGGCAGCAGAACATTACCCGCCGTCGCTATCGGTTGGGCATCCAGGCCTACGAAGGAGAGCGCAGGCTTGGTCCACAGCCGGGAAGTGAGTGACCCACTGCCCGCCAGTTCCACCCCTGTGAGAACGCCTGCATCACGCCTGAAGACGTCCTGATCCATATCCGGCCCGCTTCCGGAACGTGAAACCAACCCTTCTACCGCCACAGCTCCGTCGTCGTCATGAAAGCTGGCCATGAGCTTCGCCAACACGGTCAGCGCATCCAGCACCGGGCCGCCATAGGTTCCGGAATGCAGGGCATGATCAAGGACTCGAACCCGGATGATGCCGTCCACCAAGCCCCTCAGGCTGGCCGTGAGAGCTGGCGTCCCTACCTTCCAACTCCCCGAATCTGCCACGATGGCCGCCTCTGCACTGAGCTCACTCCTGTAGTCCTCCAACATCCCGGCCAGGGTTGGCGATCCCGCTTCTTCCTCTCCCTCAATGAAAATGCTGAGGCCGAGGCCGTGCCCCAACCCGAGTGCCGCGTCCACCGCTTGGACGGCTGCGAGGTGCATGACGATGCCCGCCTTGTCATCGGCTACACCACGCCCGAAGAGGCGGCCACCGCGCTCAACTGGCTCAAACGGCGGAGTCGCCCAGGCTTCGTTTGGACCGGACGGTTGCACATCATGATGGGCGTAGAGCAAGACCATGGGAAATCCCGGCGCCGCAGATCGCTTGGCCAACACGGCGGGTGCACCGGGGACGCCTCCGTCCCCCAAGCTACGAACGATGCGCGCATCTGGAAAGCCCGCTCTCAGGAAGAGTTCACGAACCTGGGCAGCGCTCAGTTCCAACAGCTCCCGGTCAAAGCCTGGCCATGCCACTCCCGGGATTTTGACCAATTCCCTAAGCACCTCAATGCACACGGCCATCTTCGAGTCCACAGCTGTGGCGATTGCATCCACAGTGGTCTGCGGTAGTTGCCGTTGAATCGTCATTTTGTGATTCACCTCGCCGCTTGAGGGGTACGAAGAAGAAGAGTTCGATGAATGGATTGCAAGTTTACTTACTTCCCCAAGCATGTACTTCCCAACCGCGAGGAATGGAGGACACCATGGACCAAAGTGAAGCCCCACTATTGGATGCATTGGCCGAGTACCACCGACTCAACCGCTACGGCTTCACCCCGCCTGGCCACCGCCAGGGACGCGGCGCCGATTCCCGGACCTTGGAGATCATGGGCTCCGACCCCTTCCGTTCCGATGTCCTTTCCACTGCAGGTTTGGACGATCGCAAGTCCTCGGGCGGATACCTTAGCAAAGCCGAGGAACTCATGGCCGAGGCTGTGGGGGCCGACAAGGCGTTCTTTTCAACCTGCGGCAGTTCCCTCTCAGTCAAGGCGTCCATCCTCGCCGTGACCAAAGGCAACGGCGACCTGCTGATTGGGCGCGACGCACACAAGTCTGTGGTGGCCGGAATCATTCTGTCCGGACTGCAGCCGCGCTGGATCCGTCCACAGTGGGACCGTGACCTGCACATCGCTCATCCGCCATCCCCTGAAGAGGTGGAAAAGATGTGGCAGCGCTATCCGGATGCCGCTGCAGCGCTCATCACGAGCCCGACTCCTTACGGGACATGTGCTGACATTCAAAAAATCGCTGAAATCTGCCACTCCCGTGGAAAGCCACTGATCATCGATGAAGCCTGGGGCGCGCATTTACCGTTCCACGATCGGCTACCTACGTGGGCGATGGATGCCGGCGCCGACATTTGCGTGGTCAGTGTCCATAAGATGGGCATGGGATTCGAGCAGGGGTCCATCTACCACCTCCAGGGAGACCTGGTGGATCCGGTACGACTGAGCCAGTGCGCGGATTTGCTCTCCACCACCAGTGCCAATGTGATGATCTATGCGGCAATCGATGCTTGGCGCAGGCAAATGGTTCAGGAAGGGCAGGGTCTGCTGGAAAAGGCACTGACCCTTGCCGAGAGCGTCCGAGGCGACATTGATGCAATGGATGGACTGCACGTCTTGGGGCCGGAACTCATCAAGGATGAGGCATCCCACGATTTTGATCCCCTGCACGTCCTGATAGATGTGGGTGAGCTGGGTATCAGCGGATATCAGGCCGCGGACTGGCTGCGCACCAACTGCCGAATCGATGTCGGCCTCAATGACCACCGGCGCATCGAGGCAACCCTGTCCCAGTCCGACGACGAAGAAACCAGCGAGCGCTTGTTGGCGGGCCTGCGGCAACTCATCGATGCCGCACCGCAGATGCCGGAACCATCAAAGGTCCAGCTACCGGAACCGGAAGACTTGGAGATGGAAACTGTTGTGCTCCCTCGGGATGCTTTTTTCGGTCCCGTGGAGAACGTGCCTGCCGAAGAGGCTGCTGGTCGTATCGCGGCGGAACAAATTACGCCCTATCCTCCAGGCGTTCCGGCAATCCTGCCCGGCGAAAAGATCAACGCGGCTGTGGTTGATTACCTACGGACGGGCGTTGCAGCGGGAATGGTTCTTCCGGATCCAGCAGACCCATCGGTCAAAACCATCCGGGTGGTGGCGCACCAGCGGGACAAGTAGGCCACCATATCCTCTTGGTGATGAAGCGGGCACTGTGGCTGATGAGAAACCGGGAGTAGGCTGCTGGTACCTGCCGGAGCTATACCCTGAATACGCAAAGGAGAGATCGTGACACTGCCTCCAACTCACGAGCCCGAGCCATTTCCCCCGGATCCCGGACCCGTCCCGCCACCGCCGGATCCCACTACGCCGTTCCCGCCGAGCCCTATTCCGGACCCGAATCCCACACCGGGCCCGTCTCCGGTTCCTGATCCCGGCCCCGTTCCGCCGCATCCGGATCCAACTCAGTAGCCGGGCCGTTTCAACGCGGCGCGTTCCCACGCCAAGGAAATACTCAGTAGGCTTATGTTTGATCTCGTCGGTTTGACCGATGCGAACGAACAGGAGCCATCATGACGTCGTCCAAACAAACAGCGCCCGTATCCGTCCGCAGGCAATACAAACCCGATCTCTGGAAAGACTCATTGGGCCGGACGGCCATCCGGGCAAGCCAGATACTGCTCGTTCTTACCCTGACAGTGGTGGCAATCTTCGGGCTGTTGCAAATTCGACTGCTCGTCATCCCGGTACTCATCGCGTTGATCCTGGCCGCCGCCATCGGCCCCTTCGTGAACATGCTGCGACGTCGGGGCTGGCGCGGCGGCTTGGCCACCGGCGTCGCATTCCTGGGCCTGTTGATAGTGCTCGGCGGAGTTATCACTGTCATCGTGCTGTCAGTGCGCAGTCAATGGGACGAGCTGATCAGTCAGGCAGCGCGAGGGCTGGACGAACTCGAGAACTTCCTGCTGACCGGCCCCTTTCCCATTGACCGGGAGCAGATGAACCAGGCCCGCGAAGCGGTGGTGGAGTTTGCCCAGAGCAGCCAGGTGCGGTCCGGCGCAGTGACAGGGCTGTCGGTGGTCACCGAATTCCTGGCTGGTGCCAGCCTTGTGGTTGTCATTTTGTTCTTCTTCCTCAAGGACGGCGCCAAAATCTGGGAATTCTTCCTGCGCCCCTTCAAAGGAACGCGCGAAGCCAAGCTTCGCCGCGTCGGCAAGCGGACCATGGAGGTCCTGGGTGGCTACGTCCGGGGTACGGCGATCGTGGCGTTGGTGGACACGGTGGCCATCGGCGCTGCACTGCTCATCCTGCAGGTTCCGCTTGCCATCCCTCTGGCCATCATCGTGTTCATCGGCGCGTTCATCCCCTTGGTCGGGGCCACAGTGGCCGGAATTTTGGCGGCCTTGGTGGCACTCGTGGCCAACGGCCCCATAGTGGCACTGATCGTGATCATCGTAGTGATCGCCGTCAACCAGCTCGAAGGCGACCTCCTTCAACCGGTCGTCATGGGCAAGTCCCTGGAACTGCACGCACTGGTCATCCTGATGGCCTTGACGGCCGGCACCATCCTCGCCGGAATCATCGGTGCCGTTCTGGCGGTACCCATTGCGGCCGTCACGTGGGCCATCATTCAAGTCTGGACGGCGGAAGACCCGGACTTGGAAACCATGAATCCGGATCTCCCGCCCGCCAACAGCCAGCCGACGTAAGAGCGCTGCCCTAACCCAGCGCCCTCTTGATGAGTTCCACAATCCTGGCCTCAACCTCAGGCGTGATTTCCGTTAGGGCGAAGGACGTGGGCCACATGGCTCCGTCGTCCAGCTTCGCATTCTCTTCAAAGCCCAGCGTGGCGTACCTTGCCTTGAACTTATGTGAGCTCTGGAAGAAGACAATGTTCTTCCCCTCCCTGGCATAGGCCGGCATGCCGTACCAGGTCTTGGGCGTGAGCTCCGGGGCATGCTCCTTGACGATTGCGTGGAGGCGCTCGGCCATGAGCTTGTCCGACTCGGGCATCTCAGCGATCTTGGCCATAACGTCAGCCTCGCCGTCGGCTTTGGATGCTTTCTTGCGTGGTGCCTTCTTGAGTTCCTGTGCGCGCTCCTTCATCGCGGCGCGCTCTTCTTCCGTGAAGCCGTCGTAGGACTTGGTCTTGTCACTGGTTCCGGTCTCAGCCATGGCAGGCCCCTCTTCTCTGCTGGATTTCTTGCGGATAACCCAACGATAGGTCTCGGCGGCCAGGGCAGCTTCTCCGAAACTGCTCGATCTGACTGACGAGCATGGGGACTAGTATCGACAACCCCGCAGCGGAGGGGGTCGATCCCACAGAGAAGTAGCCCCAAGTCGCGCTTCACAGGCACAAAACCTGTACATACAACTTTCCCCATACGCATGATTGCTGTTCATGACCGGTTGGGCCTGCATATACCCATCCACTAAATCCTTGAGGGGACCACAACCACCAATAGCCGCGCACCCGCACGGCACCGGATTACGGAGCATCAATGCCTGATGTAGACACCGCCAAACCTAAAAACCCCTCTACCGTGACTCGCTTCGCAGCAATGTCTGCCCTCATGGCCGTTGCTTTGCTGCCAATGGCCCAGCCTGCAGTGGCATCGCCGCACGAACCGCCTGAGGCCCCGACATTCAGCGTCGACGGTGGACGTTACGAAGAATCGGTCTCGGTCCGATTGAACGCAGCCCCCGGAGAGACTATCCGTTACACGACGGACGGAACCATCCCTACGAAGGCCAGCCCCACTTTTGCCGGCAAGCCGATCCAGATCACAGAAGACATGAATCTCACGGCCCGAGCCTTCAAGGGCAGCCAGCTCGGATCTGTCTCCAGCGAGGGCTACCTCATCAGGAACGGCGAACAACCCATAGCCCGATTCATGATCATGTCCGATGTACACGTTGGCGACTACGAAGGCGACCGAAAGCGTTGGGCATCCTATTTCGACACCATCAAGAATGTGCTTGGCACCCCCGACGCCATCCTTTCGAACGGCGACATGATCAACGACAATTGGAACGGCCGCGGCCAGGACCACAAAATTGTGCAGAGGATCTTCGCCGAGAATCTCGAGCGGAAGGGCATGGGCGACACCCAGGTCTTTATGTCGTACGGAAACCATGACGCAACGCTGGCCGAACTCCGCGCCGGGTACCCGAAGGAGTGGTTCCCGGACTCCGGTGGCGGTTACTACCGCACCGAAGTCAACGGAGTTCCCATGATCACCGTCAACACGGAGAACTATTCCACCCAACAGGGCGCATGGCTGCGGGAGCAACTGACTGGCATCACTGCCGACCCGGGATACCGGGACCTGCCGGTCATCATCCAAGGTCACCGGCCCACCCCGGGAACCGTTATGGATGGTCAGCAGACCAGCAATCCACGACTGACCCAGGACCTTTCAGCTTTCCCTCAAGCGATCTACTTCTCCGGCCACTCGCACCTCAACTTGAACGACCCTCGATCCATTCACCAAAAGTCATTCACTGCAGTGAATGACTCCAGCTCGTCCTACATTGAGATCGACCACGGCTATCAAATGCTCACGGCTGAGGGTCAACTGGCCAACCGCTTTGAAACCCCCACAGCCCAGGCCGTTGCCGTCGAGGTCTACCCCGGCCGCACAGTCATCAACCGCATCAATTTTAACGCCGATCTCCATGACATTTACACCGACGGCAAATGGTCTGCCAACTGGCAGCCGCCGTACTTGTCCGATGGCACGCTCGCTGGTGAGGCGTGGGAAGTAAGCACCCGCGGGGACAGCAAGAAGATCGTTGAGACGTTCACCTACACGGA
Organism: Paenarthrobacter sp. GQ52; assembly: GCF_059759005.1. Taxonomy (NCBI): domain Bacteria; kingdom Bacillati; phylum Actinomycetota; class Actinomycetes; order Micrococcales; family Micrococcaceae; genus Paenarthrobacter; species Paenarthrobacter sp. GQ52. Next base: position 119,031 of record NZ_JCAXEJ010000011.1, on the reverse strand, counting down.
CGCGAACCGCAACACATCCGGCCCAACGTGGCCCCAGGGTCAACCCCTGGAGGCCGTGGCCGGAGAGGATGGGAATCTAACGTTGCGCATCCACCAGGCGGCTGACGACGAGATGGTGCACCACTACAGGATCCGTGTGACACGCGACGGAAGCAACGACCCGGTCCTTGACACCAAGCTCGCTAATCGCTTTGATGTGGTCCCGGCACCATCCGTCCTGGACGTACCGCTGCCCGTGAAGCGGGATGGTTCGAGTTTCCGAGCGGAAGTCATCGCGGTCGACGCCCAGGGCAATACTTCCCCGGCGACCGTCAGGGCCATCGCGTAGACCAGCCTGGCCACATAGGATCCTCAGCCGAGAGGGCCTGAACACGACATTGCACCGGGCTCAGGCCCTCAAGGTCGTCACGCTACGAAAAGCCTTCGCACCACACGCCCGTCGGCAAGCGCATCGAGGCCTTCGTTGATCTCCGCCAGCGGCTTGGTGTCGGTGTGCAGTAGTTCCAGCGGTAGCTTTCCGTCCCTCCAGAGTTGCAGGTAGGCGGGAATGTCCCGGGCAGGCACGGAGTCCCCCATGTAGGAGCCCAAAAGCCGGATACCCCTGCCGGCAAACTGCAGCGCTTGGACGTTTAGTTGCTGGTCCGGGTGTGGCAGCCCCACGGATACAAGGGCGCCACCACGGTCCAGGAGGCCAAGGCAGGACTCCATAACCTTTGCGCTGCCGACGGCCTCGACGGCCATATCAATGCCCTGCCCGGCATGCTCCGCGACAAGCGCTGCAGCTGATTCCGGCGGACCGGCAAACCCCGCACCGCATTGCAATGCCAGCTGCTGCTTTTCCTCAAGTGGGTCGATGGCGATAACAGTGGTACCGGGCACCTGAGCGGCTGCCATGACTGCCATCAGGCCCACGGCCCCCAAACCGAACACGATTATCGACTGCCCCGGGTGGAGGTCCCCGGTGTTCAGCACCGCACCGATCCCCGTCAGCGCTGCGCAGCCAAACATCGCGGCAACATCCCACGGAACATCATTGTCTATGGCTACCAAGGATTCACGGGCAACGACGGCGTACTCGGAAAAGGCAGAAACCCCCAGATGATGGTTGATCCGCCTGCCGTCAACGGTTTTCAGCGCGGCCTCACCGTGCAGCAAGTCCCCGAGCCCGTTGGCTTCTGCGGCCCGGTGGCATAACGCCGGACGGCCGGCCGCGCAGGAACGGCACCTTCCGCAGCTTGGCACGAACACCACAACCACACGGTCACCCGGCACGAGGTCATCCACGCCGGCGCCAGTATCAACCACGATGCCCGCGGCCTCGTGCCCGAGCGCCATGGGCAGCGGCCTTTCCCGGGATCCGTCAACCACCGACAGGTCAGAGTGGCACAAGCTGGCGCGCTCGATCTTGATCAGAACTTCGCCGGGACGAGGATCCGGCACCGGCAAGTCCTCAAGATCCAAGGGGTGGCTGTTGGCGTAAGGGCGGGTGGCCCCAGCACGATGAAGGACCGCGCTAAGCAACGTCCGCCCCTTCATAGCTTTCCACGCGCCGGCGTTCCAACCTCGGGATGATCTGCTGGAAGCCAATGTCCTGGAAATGGACTGACTCCCGGTGCGCGGCAAACCCTGCCTCGTCTTTATAACGCTCAAGGATCACGAAGTGACCCGGGTTCTCGACACCTTGGAAATAGTCGTAGGACAGGTTGGCTGGCTCAGTTCTGCTGGCCAAGGCAAGCTCACTGAGGAAGCCAGCCACGGCACCCTCTTCACCGTCCCTGACGTGGTAATGCGCGATCACCTGAAAATAGGTTCCGGACATGCTCACATTCCTCTTTTTCTTAGTAGATTCCGCTTATCGGACGGCGAGGTCCCACAACTCAGCGGCACTCGTGGATATGCCCTTGGCACCTTCCTTGAGCGCCTGGGCAACATCGGCCGCCGTCGCCACAAAACCGGCGGCAACAAACGGAGATAAGCCCTTCAACTCACCTGCGGACAGATGGGACACAACCGGCCATGGCATGAGCTGCACCAGATGCGGTTTGCTCTGTTCTATGGCCACCGTGCTCCGGGGCAGGTTGGATCGGTCCGTCACGAATACCTTCTGCATGGTCACCATGCCCATGGAGTTCGCCCGCTGGATCATTGCAGTCCGGGTGCTCACCACGCCGCGGGTACCGATCTTCCTCAGGTATTCAAGAGCACCCTTGTCCTGCCCGAGGCCCGCGCAGGCATCCATGTTGACGAAAGTGAATTTGCCCGCCCGATCCAACACCTTGAGGGCACCATCAAGCTCGTGCAGTTCCAAGTGCGCCAGAATGCAGATTCTGCAGTCGGACGTGACAAACCCCGGTATCGAGTTCGCCCCGAACACCGAAGCAATCACAGGGTTCCTTGTGAGCTGCACTTCCAGCTCCGGCGGGAAATCAATCATCAGCTAATTCTGCTCCATGGACGCCTGCCCGGGCCTGACTCCCAGACCCAGCTTGCCCGGGTTGAGCAGGTTTCCCGGATCCAAAGCCGCCTTGACGGTGCGCAGGACACCGAAACCGCTACCGAGCGAAGACTCCATGTAGGGAGCACGAAGCAAACCGACTCCGTGATGGTGGCTGAGTGTTGCCCGGTGTCGAATGATCACCTCATTGGCGGCGTCCCAGGCTGCCCGATACCAGTCAGCCCGGTCCTGAACATCGACGTCGCCCCGCAAGGAGAAATACAGGCAGGCGCCGTCAACATAGGCATGGGATTGGTGTGCCGACCCGGCAAGGGTGCCAGGGACGTTGTTGATGGCCTCAACAACCTCCGCGTAGATCGCCGGAAGGGCACTCCACGGGCCAATCATCTCCAAGGTGTCGGCCACGAATCCGGGGCTCCGTTTGAAGCCCTCGGCGCTCTTTCCCGTCAAGTACCGGGTGTCCAGCCAGCGCTCAAAAATGGCATCGCCGTCCAAGCGGGTGCCTGTGGAAGCACAGATCCGCTCGGCAACGGCCAGCCCGGCGTCAACCAGTTCGCCCGTCCCTTCGTCCGCCACCAGCAGCACATTGGTGTCGGGCAGGCCAAACTGCACGCCGCTCTCCAAAGCGTCGTACAGCCGGAGCGCAGCAGGCGTTCCGCCTTGCTGCATGATCTGCCTGCAGGCTTCCAGTCCGCCCGCGAAAGTGTCGAAACCGTAGGCGATTGCTTTGCCGTAACTCGGCAGACGGTGCAATTTGAAACGTACGCGGGTGATAATTCCCAGGGTGCCTTCGGAGCCGATGAACAGTTGTAGGAGGTCCGGGCCGACGGCGGAGCGGGCGCTGTCGCCCAGGGTCACAAGATCACCATTGGCCAGGACAACGTCCATGCCATAGACCATGTCCTCAACTTTGCCGTACCTGGTGGAGAGTTGTCCGGCCCCGCGGCAGGCAACCCAACCGCCCACGGTGCTGATGGCATATGACGAGGGCCAGTGCCCCATTGTCATGCCGTAGCGGGCCTGGATGGTCTCTTCGAAAACGTCGCCGAAGACACCCGCTTCCACCTCGACGATCTGGCTGGTCTCATCGAAGGAGACGAATTTATCCAAGCCACAGACGTCCAGGACAATTCCTCCGGAGACAGGCAACGCCGCCCCCGTGACGTTGCTCCGGCCTGCCGATACCGTCACGGGAACGTTCTTCGCGTGGGCTATGCGCATGACGGCCTGCACCTGCTCAGTGCTGGAGACGTGCACGATTACGGCGTCGGGGGTTGCCGGGTGTCCACTCGTTTCGGCGATCATGGTTCCGGCCCACCAGTCCCGGGTACCGTCCCGGACCAGCCCGACGTCGGTCACCACCTTCTCTGCTGCGGCAGCAAGCAGTTCCAACGTCGCTCCGTCAACCACGCAGGGGCTTGCCGAGGTGTAGTACGGCTCGCCCGGAAGTGCACCGAGGCTGGCGGCATAGTGCGGCTGGGTGGGTGCCCCTACGGTGTAATTACCCCTGTTGTAGCCCCTCTTGACGGCTTCCTTGCTGATCATTTCCGGTTGTCTCCCATCAGGATTGCGCGTTCATACGATGTCTGGTTCTTGTAGTCATTCACTTGGGCTTCCACGATGCTGGCCGGTAAGTCCAGTTCCTTCATGAGTAGCTCGCCCACCCTCGCTGCCGCCGCCGCGGAGGCGTCCCGGGCCATCATCCGCGCCCGGGTTCGGCGGGAGAGGATGTCATCCACGCTCCGAGCCATCTCGTGGCGCGCCGCGTAGATAACTTCCCCCTCCACATAGGGCAGGCCTTCAACGATGGGGGTGTTCAACGACGGATCCTCCGCAAGGATGTCCGTCACGAACCTGGCCTCCGTGCCGTATCTCTCACCAAGGTGGGAGGCGAGGCCCCCAGATGCCACGACGGCTTCGGTGTCGTAGCCTGCAGCGCCCAGGAGGTAGGCGTTGGAGGTCCGGCAGCGACGGTTCTGGCCCAACACCTTCTGCGCTGCGTCCACGGTTTGCTGCGCCATGTGCCGGGAGGTCGTCAGCTTCCCTCCAACTACTGTCACCAATCCGTCGTGGTCCGTGCGGATTTCATGGTTGCGCTTGACCTCAATGGTCTTGCCGCCGGGCGGTGCCACCAATGGACGACAACCACCTATGCTGCCGAGTACGTCGCTTGCCTCGATGTCCATGTTCAGCGCGGTTCGGGCACCGTCCAACAGAAAGTCCATCTCGTCCCGGGTGCAATTCACGTCATCCAGATCGCCGGTGTAGTCCTCATCGGTAGTCCCGAGGTACGAGGTGTCTCCCCAACGGGTAATGGTGGCTCGGCGGTTCCTGCCGGGGACAGGGATGGTCACAGTACAGTCATTGCGGATTTTGCTCCAGGGCACTGCGATGTGAACACCTTTGGCCGGGCGAATGCTTGGAGCATCGGCGTCCTTGGCGGCGCCGGTCCAGTCCCGGAGCCAGACTCCAGTGGCGATGACGACTGCTTTGGCGCGTGCGGCAAGTTCCCGGCCGTCTGCTTCGATGACCACACCGTCCACCTTGCCGCTGCGCCTTGTCACTTCGCTGACTTTGGCACCGTTCAAGACCGTGGCACCGTGGAAGGCCGCCGTTCTGGCCAGCGCAAGTGTCAGCCGGGCGTCGTCTGCGCGCGCGTCGTAGTACATGAAGCCACTTTCAAGGTTTTCGGCCTTGAAGGTAGGACAGTGGGCCAGCACCTCGTTTTTACTGAGCTTCTGGTGCAGGACGCCTTCCCGCCAGCCACCGGCGAGGTCGTAGGTCCACAGCAGGCTCTCGAAACCCGCCGCCAGCCGGCGGTCGAAGACGCCGTCCTGCGAGAGAACGGGGAACAGGAAGGGCAACCGTTGCACCAAGTGGGCGGCGTTCTTGCGCAGCCGCTGGCGTTCCAGGAGTGAGTGCCGGACAAGGGGCAGATTTCCTTGTTCGATATAGCGAAGGCCGCCATGAATCATCTTGGAGGATTTTGACGAAGTGCCCGACGCAAAGTCGTCCTTCTCCAGCAACGCAACCCGGTAGCCGCGAAGGACGGCGTCCATCGCAGTGTAGGCTCCCGTGACGCCGCCGCCGACGACGATGATGTCGAACTCGCCGCCGTCAAGGGCGTCCAGCTGCTCCTTTCGGTCCAGTTTCAGTGGCGTGTCCGAGACCATCCTGGCTCGATCCAGCTTGGGCTTGCGTGCGGGCATGGAGATCATGTGATTGTCTTTCTGGTGCAAAGTTTCTTGGTGATGGATGCCTGGGGGATGCCAGCAGGCCCCCACTGTCAGTACGCAACAAGGTCAAGTTCCCTGGCTATTCGCCTGTTCCAGGTGTTCCTGCGATCCAAGCGATGGTCCGGTGACAGCCGGGGTTCAAAGATTTCGCCGCCGCCGAGAGTCGCGGCAGCTGCATCGAGCGTTTCCCAAAGAAGCCCGTCCGAGCCGGCCATGAATGCTGCACCGCGAAGGCTGGCGGTCTCTGAACGGGGCAGCCGCTGCATGGGCAGGCCTGTCAGATCAGCCTGCATTTGGATCAAGGAGTCGCTGGCTGACATGCCTCCGCCGACGGCTATCTCCGTCACGGCCAATCCGGCTACTTCCTGATTGGCTTCAACGCTGCTTGCCACCGAGTGCGCGATGCCCTCCAGGACAGCGTAGGCAAGCTCCGCGCGGGTGCTGGCCATGGACAGGCCGGTAAGTGAAGCACGGGCTGTGGGTTCCACTACCGGAATCCTGATGCCCGTCAAAGCGGGCACGAACATGACGCCGTTTGCACTGGAGGCTTGCGATGCGAGTTCGCTGATCTGACGTGATGAGTCGAACCAGCCAAGGGTGTTGCAGATCCAGTCCAGGGCCGAACCTGTGGTGGCCGTGAATGTTTCCACGGCGTAGACGGTTTGGAAGTGCCGTCTCCAGCCCGTCAGCGTCAACGTCCCCTCGTAGAGCCCGGATTTTACCGGCGGGCTGGAGCCGGTAACGAGGTCAACGAAACTTCCGGTGCCATGGACGCACATTGCCTGACCGGCGCGGAGGCAGCCCAAGCCCACCGTACCCGCGTGCTGATCGCCCATGGCTGCCAGGATCGGCAGCTCGATACCCAGCGTTTCGGGGTCCGTGTGCCCAAGCCGGTCGGCATCCTGGCGCAGCTCGGGCAAGAGCTCCCGCGGGAATCCGAGGGCATCGATCCACGCCGTTTCATAGCTGTGCCCTGCCAGCACGTATGCGCCGGCCGACGTTGCGTTCGTAGAGGTGGCCACGTAGCTCTTTTCCCGTGTGAGGCTCCACAGCAGCCACGTCTCCACCGTGCCGAAGCCCAGCCTGTTGGCTGCCTGGGCTTCGCGGACGGCGGGAGTTTCACGCAAATGATGGGCCGCCCACAGGTAGGGCGATCGGACGCCGGCGGGGCGTCCAACGGAAGGCACCAGACGGTTGTCCCATTCCTTGCCCAGTTCCGCGAGTTCGGCAGCGTGGCGACTGTCCTGCCAGACCATTGCCGGCACCAAAGCCGTGCCCGTGGCAGTGTCCCAGAGCACCGCCGTCGACCTCTGCGTTGCCAGCGCAACCGCAACGAGTTCGACGCCGGCTTCAGCCGCCCGGCGCACAACTATCCGGCAAGCATCAATGGTCTTCGCCAATATTTCTCCGGCGTCCTGCTCAACGACGCCCGGCCGGGGACTGGCCACGGCGAGGTGCCGGTATTCCAGTCCATGAACCACTCCGTCACCGGTGACCCAGGCTGCGCGGGTCCCCGTGGTTCCTTCATCGATCGAGAGTATTGCTTGTTGCTTCATGGGTGTCACCTTCTAGACGCGGTCCAACTCTGCCTGCTGTATGTCGCTCTTGAACTGCGGGGCATTCAACTCTTCATCCGGACTGACCGGTGCCCGCGTTGGGTCCCATTTGATGACGCTGCAGACCACGCAGGCGGCCAGCGGAACGGTGGCCAGAATGAGGAACGTAGGTCCGAGGCCCAAATTCTGTTTGAGAAGCGGGAACACCAGCAGCCCAAGCGCGGCGCCTGTGCTGCCAAGAGCCCCAATCACCCCGTTGGCGCCAGCCCTGAGCTCGCTCCTGAAGGAAAGCGTGGAAATGCTCTTGCCGTTGGCCCCCGGACCGCCCGAATGGAACAGAATGAAGAGCGACGGGATGAGGAACGCGAGGACGATCGGAAGGCTCTGGTAAAAGAGTCCCAGGAGCAGCAGCATGACGAAGACGGCTCCGAACCCAATGGCGGATGCCTTTCGCAAGCCGAACTTCTTGCCGATTGCCGGTGACAGGAATCCGCCGAGTATGCCGAACAAGTTGAACACCAAGGCCCCAAGCGTGGCGACCACAAAGTCCTGTCCGAAGAGAGTCAGGCTAATGATGGGCAAGTACCAGCCCACTGCGAAGTACTGGATGGACTGACCTATTTGAATGGTCGCTGCCAGAATTGTGCGGGGAAGATAAATGCCACGGAAAATCAAGGCAATGTTGGCAAATCCTTTGGTTGCCTGGTTCACGATCGGGGAGCGGTCTTCAACCGGGGCCGCCGAGAATTTCTCTCCGTAGATCTTGCTCATGGAGGCTGCGGCCCGGTCCACGAGGCCCTTTCGGGCAGCCCATGTGGGACTCTCAACCATGTAAAGCAGTTGCGCAATAAACAGCGTTAGCGCCACCACACCGGCAGAACCAACGGCGTAACGCCAGATCGACTCCCCCACGCCCATGTTGTAGAACATGATCGCCAACAAAAGGTTGGCGCTGACCGCGCAGTACCAAATTCCCTGCCAAGTGTTCAGCCTGCTCTTGAACCGCGCGGGAGTGAACTCGGCGAGCAGCGCCATGGCGATGGCGAAATCGATGCCGTACGCGGCCCCTACAAAGAAGCGACCCACAAGTACGAGCTCGAAGGAGGGTGCAAATGCGGCAAAAGCGGCACCAGCGAGGGCCAGGAACTTGGCAAAGACCAGCGGAGGAATGCGGCCCCACTTGTCGGCCATCCACCCGCCGATGGGGTTGAAAACGATGGCGACCCAGGACGCTAGGGAGGTGAGGACAGCCACCTGAGTGGCGCTCAATTGAAGATCCCTGGTCATGGGGCCAAGGCCGGCGCTGAGCGCCGAGTTGGAGAAGGCATCGAGGAACAGGCCGCCCAAGGCAAGCCACCAAATGAGCCCTGCGCGCCCCGAAATCCCAGGGCGGGCGTCGATGTAGGACACAACATCGTGCACACCGCGGATAACAAAACTGGACATTTCGTCCGACCTCTCTGTCGGGAAACTGCCCCTGTCAGAGGTCACCTTTTTGGGTAGCAAAAAAGGGCAGAAAAAAACCTCCGACAGGAGGTCTCTTTTCTAACCCTGATGAATGAGATCTTAGTCATATTCCGTTCCGCATTGCAAGGGAACAGTCGTCCGGGGGCGCCGAAAAAGTCTTGAGGTTTTCTTGAGGAATTATTGACTGAACACAGGATTTGTTCTTGATCCGGGCCCTGCACAGTAGTTCTTGTCAGCCAGAGAGGCTGGAAAACGAACGGCCGGCCGGACCACGGTGGCCTCCCGAAAGGACCATACTCAGATGGCCATCAGCCTCAAGACCACCTCCGGCAAGATCCTCGCGTCCGTCGCACTGGTCGGCACCGCAGCCGCAGTGGCAGGCATGGGCACCTATGGCGCCTTCACCTCCTCCACCTCCGCCTCCCAGGCAGTCACCGCCGGCACCGTCACCATCGCCCTCGGAACACCCGGCCCGGCCAACACCCTCAACGTCCCCGTCGCAGGCCTGCTCCCCGGCGACAAGGTCGAAAAGCTCGTCACCCTGGCCAACACCGGCAACTCGGACCTGAACAACGTCACCCTCACCACCTCCGCCGGGACCACCGCGTCCCTGCTCACCACCGATGTCACCAACGGCCTGCAGCTGACCATCGAAAACTGCTCCGTAGCCTGGACCGGCGCCGCAGCCCCCTACAACTGCACCGGCACCAAAACCACCGTGGTGGCCCCTTCACCGGTGATCGCCGCGAACAAGGTCCTGAACAACCTCACCTCCCTGACCTCGGCCAAAACCGACAATCTCAAAGTCACCACCGCGTTCCCCACCACCGCGAACAACGACTTCCAAGGCGCCACCTCCACCATCGCCTTCGCCTTCACCGGCACCCAACGCACCGAAACCACCAAATAAACACAGCAACACAACAGCCCCGCCGGGTCTGATCGGTTTCCTTTCCCCCAGCCCGATCAGGCCCGGCGAGTATTCCGTTGAGCGCACCACAGTAGAAAGAGAACGATCACCATGACACCGCGGAACAGTTTCCTGCGCGCCTTGGTGATTGTCGCCGTCGTCGTTCTTGGCCTGGTAGCCGGACCAACGGCCGCGGTGGCCGCCTTCACGGACAGTGAACGCGCTACCCCACAGTTCTCGGCAGCAACCATCCTTGCCCCGGCCAGCGCCAGCGTGACGATGCGATGCACCTTGGGACTCCACACCACAGTCACCGTGAATTCGTACGGAACGGTGGCGAACGCCAACTACCACGAGGTGAGGGTCTACGACCGCTCCGGCAACCTCGAGTTCACCGGTGACCTCAGCCAAGCCGCGGGAAGATCGTACAGTTCCGGCATCGAGATCATCGGCACCTGGAGCTACGAAATCCGCGGCTACTACAAGGTTCCTGGCTCCAACAATTTTTGGACGGGTAAGCCCCTCAAAGGCGCCATGACCTGCTGAACGGGTCACCTTAAACTCCAATGGCCCCGACACGCTTGAGCAGATGGCGTATCGGGGCCATTGGCCTCCTAAAAGGCGGTTTAGGGCAACAGCGGTCTAGGAGAAACGCCCCGGACGGAACGTGGCCAGCATCGGGTGCTTTTCACCGCTCAGGATCTCGCCTGACAGCAGCTCACCCGCGATGAGGCCCAGCGTGGCACCGGAGTGCGTGAAGGCTACGAAGCAGCCAGGCACTTGGCCGAGTTCACCGAAGACCGGTTCGCCGTCGCCTGGGATGGGCTTGTAGCCGATCTTCCAGGATGCCGGTTTGAGTTCGGGATTGCCCTCGATGAGCTTGGAGGATTCGTCGGCCAGCTGCTGGACAACATCATCCGGGATGGTGAAGGAACCGTCGGCATGCTCGGTGATGTGCTCCTCGTACCAGTCGTGATCCAGGGCGAACGTCTTGCCGGGGTTGGGACGAACAGCAGCCCGGGGCGTATTCATCACTGCTGTGACCTGGTGCTCCACCGGCTTGGTGACCACCAGCATGGAAACCGGCGAACCGTTGGGAATTTCCACGCCCAAAGGCTTTACGACGGCGGGCGTCGCGGCACCGCAGGCAACCAGCACGGCGTCAGCGGGGTACGTTTCACCGCCGGTAGTTTCGACGCCGGTGGCGCGGCCGCCGTCGACCATTACCGAGGCCTTGCCGGCGTTGAGGATCAGCTGGCCGCCCAAAGCGTGGAATTCCTCCATGAGGAAGTTCACCAGGTCCGGCAGGCTCACCCAGCCTTCTCCGGGGTTGAAGATGGCATTCCCGGGGACGGCTGTGGCATCGATGCCGGGCGTCACCGAGGCGATCTCTTCAGGCGCCAACAGCTTGGAGTCGTAGCCAATGGACTTCTCGTAAGCGTGGCGGGCTTCGGTGACCTCGCCCTGCCCGGCCGCATTCCACATGAGGCCGCCCCCGAACTGCAGCCACTCACGGCTGGGGTCCGCGGCGAAGAGTGTGCGGTACCGGTCAACGCCGGCAACGCGCAGCAGGTGGTACGGCGTGGAGCGTTCGCCCGCCGAGTTGAGCCAGGACAACGAACGGCCGGTGGCTTCACTTGCCAGGCCCTGCTCGGTCAGCAGAGTGACGGAAGCGCCTTGGCGGAGCAGGTGGACGGCGGTGGAGACGCCCAGGATGCCGCCTCCGATGACGGCGACGTGCTTGGTGGAGGACATGCGTGATCTCTCTTTCGGGTTCTGAATGCTGAAACGCGCCTATGCGAACGCGTGGATGTTTTCGATGATCCTGAGGGTTTCCAACGCTTCCGCCGGCTGCACGGGAAGAGGCCCATGACCACGGAGAGAGGCTGCGAGTTCCCTGTAAAACTGTGGATAGTCGCCCTTTTCCGCCGGGACTGGCGTGGTTGCTCCGTCCACTCCCAGAAGCCCCCAAGACTCCTGGGGTTCTGTGCCGTACGTGGCGTCCGACGGCGTGAGGCCGGCTGCGAGGGCCGGTTCCTGGCTGTCGAGCCCCCACTTGGTGTAGCCGGCTTTGGAGCCGAGGACGTGGAAGCGCGGGCCCACTTGGGCGGCCATTCCGTTCATCCACAGCCGTGTCCGGACGCCCGATTCGTGGCGCAGCGACACGAAGGCCTCGGTGTCGGCGGCATCCGCGTGGGGGCCATGGTTGGCGGTCTCGCCGTAGCTCTCCTCCACAGGGCCGAACAGCTGGACGGCTTGGTCGATCAGGTGGGCGCCGAGGTCATGGAGGATCCCTCCGCCCTCGGCCAGCGTGGCCGAATCGCGCCAGTTCCCGAAGCCTTCCGGACGCCACCATTCAAAGCGCGACTCAAACGTTCGCACTTCGCCCAGGGCGCCGGCCCGGAGCAGCTTGCGCAGCGTCAGGAAGTCGGCGTCCCACCGGCGGTTCTGGAAGACCGTCAGCTGCACACCGGCGTCGGACGCCCGCCCAACCAGTTCCTCACCGTGGGCCACGGTGGTGACGAACGGCTTATCCACCACAACGTTCAGTCCATGGGCGATGGCTGTGGCACCGAGTTCAAGGTGCGTAAGCGGCGGCGTTCCAAGGACCACCAGATCCAGGTCCCCGGCGAGGGCGAACATGTCCTCGGGGGTGCTTACGATCCTTGCCTGCGGGTAGAGCCGCCGGGCTTCGGACTTGCGTTGCGGATCTGCTGTGACAATGACGTCAAGGGAGTAGTCCGCGTCCGCTTCGATCAGCGGCGCGTGGAACACCTTGCCCGAGACGCCAAATCCGACGACGGCGGTCCGGATGGGTGCCGCTGTTGGCTGGCGCGTCACGGGATTCCCGCCCATTACAGCACTTCCGAGAGGAAGCGCTGAAGGCGTTCGCTGCGCGGGTTGTCGAAGAGCTCGGTGGGGGTTCCGATTTCCACTACTTCGCCTTCATCCATGAACACCACTTGGTCGGCCACTTTGCGGGCGAAGCCCATCTCGTGGGTGACAACCAGCATGGTCATGCCGCGGCGGCCCAGACCTGCCATGAGGTTGAGGACGCCCTTGACCAGCTCGGGGTCCAAGGCGCTGGTGGCTTCGTCGAAGAGCATGACCTCGGGCTCCATGGCCAAAGCCCGGGCAATAGCGACGCGTTGCTGCTGTCCTCCGGAGAGGTCGCGTGGCCGGTGATCAGCGCGTTCTGCGAGGCCTACTTCGGCCAGGCGGCGCCGGGCGCGTTCCCGGGCCTCCGACTTGGACATTCCCTTGACGCTCCACAGGGCCAATGCCACATTTTCCAGTGCAGTGTGGTCCGGGAAGAGGTTGAAGTGCTGGAACACCATACCGATACGTGCCCGGAGGATGTCCGGCTTGACCTTGAGTGCGCTTTCGCCGGCCAGCAGCACATCGCCGCTCTTGGGTTCATGCAGGCGGTTTACACCGCGCAGGAGCGTGGACTTTCCTGAACCGGAGGGGCCAATGATGCAGGTGGTGGTTCCCGGCGCCACGTTGAGGCTGACATTGCGGAGAACCTCAACGTCCCCGTAGGCCATGGTCAGGTTTTGCAGTTCCAGGCTGGAGCCATGGAACTTTTCAATGTCGCTGGTCGGCTGGTTGGTGCTGGTGGCGCTGCTGCTTGTGAGGTTCACGTGTTGCTCCCGGTGATGAGCGGCGAGGCCGCATCGAGTTCCTTGACTTCCTTCAGCCCACTGGCGGGTGCCGTGGGACGACGCCGGCCGGTGCGGAACTTGTTGTCGAAGTAGTTGACCAGGTGGGTCAGGGGCACCGTGATGATCAGGTAGAAGATGCCTGCCATGACCAGCGGTGAAAGGTTGCCGGACAGTACTGCTGCGTCCTGGCCCACCCGGAAAAGTTCACGCTCACTGACCAGGAGTCCAAGGAAGTAGACCAGCGATGAGTCTTTGACGATTGCGATGAACTGGTTCACCAAGGCGGGCAGGACCCTGCGAATGCCTTGCGGCACCACCACGAGGGCCATGGACTTGGAGTAGCTCATTCCCAAAGCCCGGCAGGCCTCCCCCTGGCCCTTATCAACGCTCTGGATGCCGGCCCGGAAGATCTCACCTATATAGGCACTGGCGATGAGGCTCAGGGCGATAATTCCCAGCGGGTAAGGCGAGGGTCCGAAGACCGACTGGCTCAACCGCGCAAATCCCTGGCCGATCAGAAGGATGGTGAGGATAGCGGGCAGGCCCCGGAAAAGGTCTGTGTAGATCCTCGCCGGGATTCGCAGCCACTTGGAGCGCGAGATGCCCATGACCGCCACCACCATGCCCATCACTACGCCGAGGATGGTTGCTGCGATGGAGATGATCAGGGTGTTGAGAAGGCCAACTCCGAGGAGCTGGGGCAGTACTTCGACCATGGCATCAAGGTCGAAGAACGTGCGGCTGATGGTATTGAGCCAATCCATTGAGTGCTCTCAGACGTTAGGTGTTTTGGGGCTTACTTGCTGGCGGTCGGAGCCGGGCTGGAGGTCTGCTCGGCCTTCGGAAGGTACTGCTCCGGCATCGGCGAACCCGGGAACCACTTCTCGTAGAGTTTCTTCCAGGTGCCGTCTTCCATTGCTTCGGCGAGGCCCTTGTTCAAGGCTTCCTTGAAGGCGGGCTTGTCCTTGGCGATAGCGAAGCCCGCCGGTGCGTCGAAGGAGGGGATGTCCGCTGCACTCACCAGTCCGAACTGCTCCTGGTATTCCTTGGCCGCCTCGTAGTCCAGGAAGTGAGCGTCCACGGAACCGCTGTTGACTGCGGAGATGGCGGTGTTGTTGTCTGGGAAGCGGACCAGCTGCGCCGAGGTGAAGTTCTTGACTGCGTAGGCTTCCTGCAGGGTGCCTTGGACCACGCCCAGGCGCTTGCCGTTGAGGCCATCGGCGTCGTTGATGCCTGAGGTCTTGGTGGTGATGACCGTCAGGTATCCGGCTAGGTAGCCGTCGGAGAAGTCCACGGTTTCCTTGCGCTTGTCCGTGATGCCGATAGCTGCAACGCCGACGTCGAACTGGCCGTTGGCCACGGCTGCGAGGAGTCCGGAGAAGTCCTGTCCGGTGAAGACAACTTTGTCTACGCCGGCGCGGTGGGCCACGTCCTTGAACAGTTCCACGTCGAAGCCGGTGAAGTTACCGGAGCTGTCCGTGAAGGTGTAGGGCTTGGAGTCTCCGAGGCTGGCTACACGGATAGTGCCGGGCTCGATCAGCCCGTAGGGGTTGTCCGCGGAAGGTGAGGAGCTGGCGGTGGATCCGCCGCAACCCGAGAGGGCGAGGATGGCCGCCAAGGCTGCTGCTGCGAGCGCTGCCGGGCGGAAATTCAGTTTGATCACAGCGTTGTCCAATCGTGGGAGGGAAAGCGGTGCTGTCAGGAGCCGCTGAAGTTATTGCTCGATGCGGGGTCTTGTTGAGTCCGGTCTCAGCCCCTAGGATTGAGACCGGACTCACATCGATTGATAGAAATGTAGCGGAACTCACAAAGCCGCGTCAACACCCCTCCTGAAAGGTGAACATGAGCACTGACGGATCCCGACGGCGGGACGTGACGGTTGCCGACGTCGCCAAAGCCGCGAAAGTGTCCAAGGCACAAGCGGCCCGCGCGTTGGGCAATTACGGCGCCGTGAGCGATGAGGTTCGCGAGCGCGTCCTCGCCGCGGCCGAGGAGCTCGAGTACCGGCCCAACGAACTCGCGCGCAGCATGAACACCGGCAAGTCGAACACCATCGGCGTGGTGGTGGGCGACATCGAAAACCCCCACTTCGGACTCGCCATGAGGGGCATCACGGACACCGCCAAGAAGAGCGGCTACAACGTCATCCTCATCAACACGGACGAGGAACGGGCTGCCGAAGTGGACGCCGTTCGGGTGCTCCTGGACAAACGGGTGGACGGACTCATCGTTGCTCCGGCCTCCTCAGTGGAAACCTCCCACCTGCAGCAGGTCCGCGAGTCCGGGCGCCCCCTGGTCCTGCTGGACCGCGCCGCCGCAGGGGTTGACGTTGAGACCTTTGCCGTGGACATGGGAAGCATTTCCTACGAGTCCACCAAGCACTTGATCGAGGCCGGGCACCGGCGAATCGCCTTCGTCTCCACCGTCCGAACCGACGCCCCCTATGTTGCAGGGATGGAGTTGGACTCTTCGCAGATATCAGACCGCCTGGACGGAATCCACCGCGCGTTCGACGAAGCGGGCCTCCCCCATCCCACTGACCTCATCCGGCTTAATGCAGGGGACGCCGACTCCATCATGCGGATCACGCAGGACCTGCTGAGCGGACCGGACGCCGCCACGGCCATCATTGCCTCCGACGGCCTGATCGCCCTGAGCGTGGTGGAAGCCATCCAGCAATCAGGGCGTTCCGTCCCGCAAGACGTCTCGCTCCTCATGTACGACGATTTCGCTTGGACCCGCCTCACCACTCCCCCGCTCACCGTCATCTCACAGCCCGTCTACGACATGGGAATTGCCGCAGCCTCAGCGCTGATCAGGCAGATTGAGGGCAGGAAAGCTGCCGGGCCCGGCCCGGATCTGGTGGCAACTTTGATAAAGCGGGGATCCGTCGGGGCGCCCAAGGACGCTGACGTGCTCAGCCAGGCGAGCGGCTAAGGGGTACCGGCCCCGAGACCGCCGGAATGCTGCCGGATCGCTGGTAGCTTCCTGGTGGTTTCGACGTTCTCCCGCGAACTCGCTAGGGGGGGCACACCCTCTGGGCGCTCCCCCAAACCGTTCCCGCCGGGTTAACCTCCACGCCATCCCGCTTCCCTACTGTGATCCCGCTGGGGGGATCACAAAAAACTACAGAGGGAACCGCTATGTGCACCGCAGACGAAAACACGACTACCCACAGCCGAAGTGTGGAGCTTGCCGACGCTGAGCTGAGAACCATGGGACTGAGCCGCCGGCACATCCTGCAGTCGGCAGGCATCCTGGCCGCGGGCAGCGCAGCAACGGCCGCCATGGCACGGCCGGCGACGGCAAACCCGGGCGGCAACGACCCCCAACTGAAGTGGCTTGTCGGAGACCACCACGTCCACACCCAGTACAGCCACGACGCGAAGTACATGATCAAGCAGCAGCTCGATACCGCACAGTCCTACGGCGTGGACTGGCTGGCACTGACTGAGCACAGCAACTTTGGCCACGCCAACAACGGCGGGGCAGTCAACGCCAACAAGGAAATCCAGGCGCAGCGTGCAGCGAGGCCCGACCTACTGATCTTCCAGGGACTCGAATGGTACATCCCGGGAGCTGAGCACGCGTCAGTGCTCGTCGCGCCCGGTCCCAATGAAGTGAACCTCCTGCGGACCTTCGAACTGGTGTGGGACGGAAAGCTGAACCAATGGGAGAAGCCAACCCCTGGAACGGCCCAAGTGGAGACGTTCGAGCGAAAAGCAGTTGAAGCCATTGCTTGGTTGGCCAACCAACGGCGCTCCGGCTACATCGACGACGTCGTAGCGCTGGCCAACCATCCCATGCGGCTGGGCATCGATTCCCCGCACGAACTCCGGGCTTGGCGCGATGCAGCCCGCGAAGTGATGATCGGCATGGAAGGTGCCCCGGGTGCGCAAGGCTCCGGCGTCAGCCAGTTCTCCAGGGCCGGCGACCAGCGCGGCGAATACACCAACAACCCCACCCAGTACAGTTTTCCCGGCTACCCGGCCGACGCTTTCCGGCCCTACGGCGGCTTCGACTGGGCAACCGCAACGGTGGGGGGCGTCTGGGACTCTATGCTCGCTGAAGGCTTGCCCTTCTGGATCACGTCCAACTCCGACAACCACCTCACAGTGAAGGACACCTGGAAAACCGGACCGTACCCGGCAGAGGAGCCCTACCTCAGCCTGCCCAGCGAATTCGATCGCTGGTCCGTCACGGGCAAGCGTCCCGATCCCTTTGATACCGGCGAAAAGCAGGGTGGCAGCGACTACTGGCCGGGACAGTTCAGCCGCCTTCACACCGGTGTCACCAAACGCTCCTACACCGGCGTCCTGGAAGCAATGCGCAACGGCCGCATGTGGGTGGACCACGGACACCTCCTCCAGGGACTCGACGTGCGGGTCCGCGAGGTGCGCGGCGCAGGCAACAGTAACGGGCGCAACGGCGTCACCCTCGGTTCCCGCCTCCAGGTAAGGCGAGGTGCCGACGTCGAAATTTCTATCACCATGACGACGACGGACTACCGCAACTTTGCGGGGATCCTCCCGGAGCTCGCCCACGTTGACGTCATCGGTGGCGCTGTGACCGGTGCCGCGGCAGATCGCGACACTCTGAGGGCCCCTGGCACAGCGGTATGGAAGCAGATCGATGTTTCCGGGCGTACCGGAACGTTCACCGTCAAGCACGTCATCAAGGACGTACAGAAATCCTGCTACTTCCGCCTCCGCGGCAGCGACGGAAACCGCCACGGCGCCGGCTACTACGGCGCTGCCGTGGACCCCGCCGGACCCATCCGCCACGGAGACAACCTCGGGGACGCTGACCCGTGGGCGGATACCTGGTTCTACGCCAACCCGGTGTTCATCGACGTCGCTTAGTCATCACTCCGATGCCGTGTGTACTTCGCCTTCTTCGGGATCGTCGGCGGACCGAACCTCATTCCGGATGACGCCCAGTTCTTCGAGTTGGGCCGACATTCCCGCTCCATCCGGGGCATAGATCCAAGGGATTCCAGGAGTGGGCTGGCCGCCGGACTTTGACCGTCCACCGGCGAGCACCGCCTCACCCGCGGAGAGCTGACGGATCGCGATGGCCCTGACGTTGGCGGGATGACGTTGGGCGAACTCGGAGTAAATGGACTCATCATGTTGTCCGTCGTCGCCCACCAGCAGCCACTTGATGTTGGGGAACTCCTCCGCGAGGCGTTCCAATGAGGTCTTCTTGTGCTCCTGGCCGCTGCGGAACCAGCGGTCAGGAGTCGGGCCCCAGTCCGTGAGGAGCTTGGGACCGGCGGGGTACAAGTTGCGGGACAGGAACCTGGACAGGGTTGGGGCAACGTTCCATGCTCCGGTGGACAGATACAGCACAGGTGCGGAAGGTGCCGTCCTGGCGATCCGTTCATACAGCACAGCCATGCCCGGCGTGGGAGTCCTCGCGTGCTCGTTGAGGACGAAGGTGTTCCAAGCTGCCAGGAACGGACGCGGCAGCGCAGTGACCATTACGGTGTCGTCAATGTCAGACACGACGCCGAAATCGGCGTCGTCCGCGACGATCTCCACGGGAGCCTCCACGATTTCTGACTCCCCGGATTGCAGTGTAATGGTGTGCCAACCGGCGTCGAGGGCTACGGGAATACGAGCATCCACAACACCGCCGCGGTCAGCCCTCACGTCAAAAACGGTGCCGGCGATGGTCACGTTCACCTGGGCGTGGGCCACGGGCGCGCTGGTGAAATTGCGCCAGCCGCGCATGCTTTCCTGCAACGGATTTGTGTGACCCGCGGCGTCCCGTGGGTCACTTCGGACGATCCGGGCGAGGACCCGAACCCAGGAAGTACTGCCGTACCCGGTGTAAGGGATGACCGTCTCCACCCGGCCACGCCGGATCGCGAGACGCGTCTGAAAACCAAGCCACGCGTCGTCGAGCCTCATAGCGAGGTGACGGCGTCCTTTACTCAGCGGCGTGGGGCCTTCATTGTCGACGGCGTCGGACTGGGGGCGCGGTTTTATGGGACGGGGAGACATGCGTCCAGTCTTCCATGGCCGCACTCGGTGGACGAGTTTCATTTCTAAACGGCAGTAGTCGGCGCCCTGCCTTCGTCGCCATGTTGCTTGCGGGCTTCAGCGGCCCGGAGCCGATCCAGCCGGTTCATGAGGGGCGCAGTGGTGGCCCCATGCACCACGATGGATAGCGCAACCACCAAGCCGATCAGGGCCCAAAGCTCGTGCGCCTCGGCGTCGAAGTTGCCATGGCTCAGCGCGTATGCCACGTAATAAAGGGACCCGATCCCGCGGATGCCGAAGTAGGAAATGGCCAGGCGTTCGCGCGGGCCGGTCTTGCCACCCATCAGCCCGAGCCATCCAGCCAGAGGGCGGACCAGCAAGAGGAACGTGAAGGCTACCAACAGCTCCAGCCAACCGATTCCTTCCAGAAGTCCGCGAGCTATGGCGCCGCCAAGGAGCACCAGGATCACCACCGTCATGAGGCGCTCGAGCTGCTCTACATAGCTGTGCAGCACCTGGTGGTAGGAGTGGTTGTGCTCAGCGGATCGAATTGTCAGGGCGCAGATGAAAACTGCGATGAACCCGTAGCCCTCCACCATCTCTGCAACGCCGTAGGCCAGGAAAGTAGCTGCGAGCGCCACGAAGCCCTCAGAGTGTTCTGACAGGCGGAAGCTCTTACCCTTGGCGGCGAAGAAGATCAGGCTCAGAAGCTTGCCGGTTCCGAAACCGAGCAGCACCCCCACACCAATGCGCCAGAGAACATCCAACGCAAGCCACTCCCCCAGCCAGGCCTCCGGGGACGCCCCTACCAAGCTGATGAGGATGGCCAAATACACAAAGGGGAAGGCGAGTCCGTCGTTCAAACCCGCCTCGGAGGTCAAAGCGAAGCGGACCTCGTCTTCGTCCGGGTCATCTTCAGTGTCTGCAGGTTTTCCCACCTGAACCTCTGAGGCCAGCACAGGGTCAGTGGGGGCGATCGCTGCAGCTACGAGGATGGCGGCAGCCAGACCCAAGCCCAACACCCACAGGCCAAGGAGCGTCATCACCAGGATGCACAAGGGCATGACGATCCCGAGGAGCCGCCAGGTGGTAGTCCATCCGCGCCAACGGAACGGTCTGTCCAAAGCCAGTCCGGCACCCATGAGGGAGATGATGACGCACACTTCGGTCAGGTGCGTCGTGAAATCCCCATACTGGACAGGGTCCGGGTCCGGTAAGTCAGGAAGCAGGGTGAACGCCAGAATTCCGCTGCCCAGAAAGACCATTGGCATGGAGAGCGGCATGTGGCGCAACAATTTCGGCAGAACTGCCGCGGCCAACACCGCGAAGCCTGCCGAAAGGAACAAGATGCTGGGGACTTCAAACACGAATAGTCTTCTTCCTGCCGCGCTGGACGCGTGTCAGAAGCCTAGTCGGCTGTGAGGGCTGCGTCGATCAGCACTGCCGCTGCTTGACGCGCCTGGCCGGCGGCATCGGATGTTCCTGCGATGGCCGCAGTGGTCTGGGCACCTTCGGCAAGGATGGCGAGTTGCGGCGCCAGGTAGCTTGGCGCGCCGGCCTCGCCGGCCATACGGGCAACGTATTCCTGGAACGATTCCTTATGCTTCCGCGCATAATCGGCGACGTCCGGGCTGATGGCTCCGAGCTCGGCGAAGCTGTTGATGAAACCGCATCCGCGAAACGAATCCTGACAAAACCATCCGGCGAGGTAGTCGAAGATGGCGAGGAGGCGTTCCCGGGGCACCCCGGCCTGCTGCACCGTGGCGTCGAGCCCTTCGGTCCAGGACTTATGCCTGTGCTCAAGCACGGCCATGACGATGCTGCTCTTTGAGGGGAATTCCGCATAAAGCTTCTTCAGCGAAACCCCTGCCGCCGTCCTAAGTTCGTCCATGCCAACGGCTTGGATTCCCTTCGCGTTATAGAGCTCGTCGGCAGTGGCAACGATGCGTTCGCGAACTTCGGAAATATCCATGCACCCATTGTACTTGCATTGAGAACGAACGTTCTCTACGATGGAGAACACAGGAAGAGAACGCACGTTCTCCGCTCGCAGAAAAGGGACAACATCATGGGTTTCATCAAGGTCGGCACCGAAAACACCACGGACATTGAGCTCTACTACGAAGACCACGGAGCAGGTCAGCCCGTAGTCCTGATCCACGGCTACCCACTGGACGGCGGCTCATGGGAAAAGCAGACGGCCGCCCTCCTCAACGCCGGATTCAGAGTCATCACCTACGATCGCCGCGGCTTCGGCAAGTCCAGCAAGCCGACCACCGGATACGACTACGACACCTTTGCAGCAGACCTGAACACCGTGCTAGAAACCCTGGACCTGCAAGACGTCGTGCTGGTCGGCTTCTCGATGGGCACCGGCGAAGTTGGACGATACATCGGCACCTACGGAGAAGCCCGTATCGCCAAGGCCGCGTTCCTGGCATCCCTCGAACCCTTCCTCCTCCAGACGGACGACAACCCGACAGGCGTTCCCTCGTCAGTCTTCGACGGCATCCGCAACGCCGCTATCGAAGACCGTTACGCCTGGTTCACCAACTTCTACAATGACTTCTTCAACACCGATAACTTCCTGGGCAACCGCCTCAGCGAAGAAGCGCTGCGGAATTCGTGGAACGTCGCAGCAGGCTCGTCCTGGTACGCATCGTTCGCAGTTGTGGATTCATGGCTCACGGACTTCCGCTCCGACATCGAGAAGGTCACCGTCCCGTCACTGATCGTCCACGGCACCGACGACCGCATCCTTCCCATCGACTCCACGGGCCGCGAGTTCACCAAGCGCCTGCCGTCCGCCGAATACGTCGAGATCGAAGACGCACCGCACGGCATGCTCTGGACGCACGGGGCCGAAATCAATGAGGTCCTGCTGCGCTTCCTCGCTAAGTAGTAAATAGACGACGGCGGCAGGTCGCCTTGGTTCCACTGGAACCAAAGGTGGCCTGCCGCCGTCGTGCGTTGACGTAGCGCACGTCACGTCTTATGATTAATGAATCGATTCAAGATGTAACCTTCCTCACGCTGAATGACCACTTTGTTCAGTCCTGGATGGGAAGAGTTCTTGTTCCTTGCCAACGACGCCAGAGGAGTACAGCGACGTGACCGTCACGCACCGGAGGGATCTCAGCACCTCCCCCGAACACGCCACCGGCCCCGAACCAACCACCGGCCAGAAGGATCCGAAGAAAGCCGCGATGAGCGGCTGGATCGGAAGCGCGCTGGAGTACTACGACTTCGCTCTGTACTCATTGGCGGCAACACTTCTGTTTCCCACCATCTTCTTCCCCACCGAAAATGCCACCGTGGGCATCATCGCCTCGCTGGCCACCTACGCCGTGGGCTACGTTTCCCGCCCGCTCGGCGCCGTGATCCTGGGAGCCTACGGTGACCGGCACGGGCGCAAGAAGGTGCTGGTTTTCGCGATGCTGCTCATGGGCTTCGCTACCTTTGCCGTCGGTCTCCTGCCCACGTATGGTCAGGTGGGTCTTCTGGCTCCCGTCCTCCTGGTGATTCTGAGGCTGATCCAGGGATTCGCCGTCGCAGGTGAACTCGGTGGCGCCAGTGCCATGATCGTCGAGCACTCCCCCGACGCGAAGCGCGGATTCTTCGCGAGCTTCAGCCTGCAGGGCACGCAGGTGGGTTCCATCCTTGCTACCGCGGTACTGATTCCCCTCGCCGCCCTCCTCCCTGAAGAGCAGTTCCACTCATGGGGCTGGCGCTTGCCGTTCCTGCTCAGCGCCGTGGTGATCGTGGCCGGGTACGTTATCCGTCGCCGCGTGGAGGAGCCCCCCGCCTACCTGGCCCAGTCCGAGGACGCCAGCGCTAAACGCCGCTTCCCTCTGATGGACCTCCTGCGCACCCACCCCTGGGTTTTGCTGCGGTGCATCATCATGACGTTCACCAACGTCATCGGCATGGCCACCCTCATCTTCGGCGTCTCCTTCGCCACCCAAAAGGGCTATGGCATCGGCTTCTCCAGCAGCGAGTTCCTCTGGGTGACCCTGGCAGCCAACGTCGCCGCCGTGCTGACCATCCCGCTGTTCGGCGCCCTGTCAGACAAGATTGGCCGGCGAACACTGATGGTGGCCGGTGGCATTGCCGGCGGTTTGCTGACCATCGGCTACCTTTGGGCGATCGAACAGCGCAGCCTGCCCTTGGTCTTCGTTTGTGTCGTGATCGTCCAAGGCATCCTCTTCCAGATGTGGAACGCCACCTTCGCCACGTTCTTCCAGGAGCAGTTCCCCATGCGGATGAGGGTGACCGGCTTCGCAGTTTCGCAAAATATCGGGCTCATGATCGCTTCCTTCTTCCCGAGCCTGTTCACGGCGATCGCTCCCCCGGGATCAGCGAACATCCCCATGGTCATCGGCCTGACCACGCTCGGCATCTGCCTGGTTTCAGCTGTAGCAACCCTTTTGTCCTCGGATACCAAGGGCAAAACGCTCGAGGACCTCGAAACGCGCTGACGAACGCTGTCCGTGCGCCGAGATCGCCGGAAAGGCTCCAGATCGCTGGGCCTTTCCGGCGATCTCGTACGTTTCCGGCGATCCTGTAGCTAGTCGTTGACCAGCTCTACGGTCTCGCTGACTGGCGCTACCGCGTCACGCACCTTCTTGCCGCGGGCATAGCCCACGAGTCCCAGCGCCAGGATGCACCCAAGCGTGCCGAGGGCGAAGGCTTCGAAGGTGAACTGCGGGACGCCCCACGTGGCCTCAAAGTCGTACGGCAGTCCGAAGAGCACATCCAGCGTTCCCGGAAAGATTGCAACCCAGGACCCGATCAGGATCCATGCGAAGCAGATGTAGCCGAGGATGCGGAAACCCGTGTCGGAGACAGGAACCTTGAAGGGTCGATCGACGAGGGGATACTTGCTCCGGAGCTTCACAGCCGCAGGGATGGCAAACAGGTAGCTCAGCAGGAACGTCGAGATCGCGATGGAGAGGACCACTCCAAACAGGGCACTGCTGGTGCCGCTGAGCTGCATGGCCGCCAGCATGAACAGCGTCGCCACCACACCTGAGAGCGTATTGACGCGGATAGGCGTGCCCAGCTTCGGATGGAAGCGTCCAAAGAAGCCTCCGAAGAAGGAGCCGTCTGCCGCGGCCATGGCCTGCATGCGGTCGCTGATGATCATCCAAGCGGCACCCTGGGAGACCAGGATGAAGCAGAAAACTACGGCCGAAATAGACAGCATGATTTCAGCGGCAGGACCGAAGACTGTGTAGACCGTGGCTATTGCTCCGAACAGGCCACCAATACCGGTGATCTGGTCCAGCGGTACCACCAGCAGGATGGCAAGGATCGGGAGCAAGTAGCTTGCGGCGGCAATCATGGAGGACCGGGCAACCGAGATGGGAACATCCTTGGCCGGGTTCTTCATTTCCCCGGCAGCACTGTTCCCTGACTCGAATCCAAGGAACGAGAACAGCAGAAGTGGCGTGACGCCCAGGAAGCCGGCAAGAGTTGGCGAGAAGAAGCCCAGGTCCAAACCGTTGAAACCGTGCTGCAGCCCGTAAACCATGGTGACAATAATGAAAAAGGTCAGGAACGCGACCTTGAGGATGGCGCCCAGTGAGGGCAACCATTTGCCGTGCTTCAAGCTGATAATCGCTGAGGTCACCGTGATCCAGATGAAGAGCAGCTTGAAGATGTAATCGGCCGGGCTACCGGCGTCCACGTGCCCCACGTACTCGGACCAGGTTTCCACTGCGACGAATGCCATGGCGCCACCCACCCAGACGGGCTGCGTCACCCAGGTGAAAAGGGACGTGATGGCTGCAACCGCGCGCCCAAATGCCATCTTCGTCCACACGTAGACGCCGCCCTCTTCGGTGAAGGCCCCGCCCGTCTCGGCGAAGATCAGTCCATAGGGGACCATGAACGTCACGGCCAGAATGAGTGTCCAGGTGAAGGTTTCCCCACCGAAGCCGGAGACCTGGCCCAGGACCTCCACTGAGATGACCGCGGCGACCACCAACAACAGGATGTCGAAGCGGCCCAGGGATTTTTGTAGATGCTTGCTTTGCTCTTGCGCGAGCCGCGTTGAGGCTACTGGCTGATCCATGATCGATCCTTTGCTACTGCTTAAGTTTGCTACTGAGCAAGAAGGGTGGGAAGGGAGGGTGTCATAGCGACGGGTGCGATGGGAGGGGTGGACGGGCGCTCGTCTTCTTTGACGCGCCGTGTCCGGTCCTTTGTGAGCCCCAGCGTAAGCTTGTGAACTGCATCACGTAAACCATTGAATGGTGATGCATATCAGCGGTTTTTCAGATGAGGTGGCTCAACCGAACTGGATCCACGTGGTCTTTGTCGCGGTGTAGTTGTCGAAGGCGTGCAGGGAGAGGTCCCGCCCGAACCCGGACTGCTTGAAGCCGCCAAAGGGTGTGGTGTTTCCCAGCGCGTCCACGGTGTTGACGGAGACTGTTCCAGCAAGGAGCTCCCCTGCCACACGATGTCCGCGGGACAAGTTCGACGTCCACACAGAGGCAGCCAGCCCATAGTCTGTGGCATTGGCTAAACGCACCGCTTCCTCCTCCGTGTCGAAGGCATGCAGCACAGCCACGGGTCCAAAAATTTCGTCGCGGTGGACGTCGTGATCTGCACCCAGACCGCCCAACAAAGTGGGTTCCAAGTAAGCATCTGAACCCAGGATTTCGCGCCGCTCACCGCCGAAAAGCACCTCACCTTCGGTGCGGCCGCGCCGAATCCAGCCCTCGACGTCGTTCGCGTGGGCGCTGCTGATAAGGGCACCGTTTCCCTCCAAACCCGCCAATGGGTCTGCCGGCCGATAGCTGGCCGCCGCCTCTGCAAGGAGGGCCGCGAACTCGTCATGGATATCCCGTTGCACCAGGATCCGTGAGTTCGCAGAGCAGACCTGGCCTTGGTTGTAGAAGGCGCCGAAGGCTGCCTTGGCTGCTGCTTGCGGCAGGTCTGCCGTATCGGCAAAGACGATGTTGGAACTCTTGCCACCCGCCTCGAGGCTAAGCCGCTTAAGATTACTGCGACCGGAGGCTTCCAAAAGGGTGCGGGAGACGGCGGTGGAGCCTGTGAAGGCCAACGCATCAACGTCCATGTGGTGCGCCAAGGCCGCGCCTACTTCCCGCCCTGTTCCAGTAACGATGTTCAGCACGCCATCCGGAAGATCCGCTTCCGTGGCCAATTCGGCGAGGCGCAGCACACTCAACGAGGTCTGCTCGGCCGGCTTGAGCACTACGGTGTTTCCCGAGGCAAGCGCCGGAGCCAGTTTCCACACCGCGATTTCCAGCGGGAAGTTCCAGGGCACGATTGCCGCCACCACACCGAGGGGTTCGCGGGTCACCAAGGCGGTTGCCCCGGGCGGAACTGCCGGCAGTTCGCCGTTCTGCTTATCCGCAGCCTCCGCGTACCAGCGCAAGGTGGAGATAGCGCCGGGCACGTCAACAGTGGTGGTCTGCAGGATCGGCTTTCCACTGTCCAGCGTCTCCAAAAGCGCCAATTCATCAGCATGCCGCTCCATCAAGGCAGCCAATGCCAGCAACAGGCCCTTACGCTTCTCAGCCCCGGATCGGGCCCACGCAGGAAATGCTCGCCTGGCGGCTGCTACCGCACGGTCTACGTCATTGGCTCCGCACGCAGCCAGCTCCGCGAGGACGCGACCATCAATCGGGCTGATCGTGGGGCGGGTAAATTCCGCGCTTGACGCTGTTCGGCGCCCATCGACGAAAGCCCAGCCATCGATCGCGAGGGCGTCGGCACGGCCGTGCCAGTCCAAGGACAGTGTGGTTGAGGTGGTGTTCATGGTGACTCCTGGTGTGGGGGTTTTAGTGGTGGGGACTTAGCTGTGGTGTGAAGTGCGGGCGATGCGCAGGGCCGCGGAAGCAGCCAAGAGGCAAAGAAGTTCAACGCCAATGAGGGTGAGCATGGCCGCTTGGTGGTCAGCTACGGATTCGCCCTGGGTATAACCGTGGTGCCCGCCGCCAGGGCCCAACAGAAGGACCAGGTGGATGAGGATCATCACCGCGCTCATCGCCAAGAGATGGCCGGCGGCACGTGGCACCGCCTGCCGGGCGTAGAGCCGCGGCCGATTGGGGGAACAAGCCATGGGAGCGGCGCAGGTCAGGCACGCAGCACCCATCGCCGCCATCCACCAGGTCATGAAGCCTGCCGGACTGCTTGCCGCCGCCACCACGTGGGCTACAGCGCTGCCGGCAGCTGCAACGCCCACAAGGCCGGCGGGAAGGGGCACGGTTGTGCCGCGCCGCCAGGGTAGGCGGTATTGCTGGTTCATGGTTCTCCTGGCCGCCGGCGACGTTTGGGTCAAGGACTTTACGCCGGCCTGTGAGGTGGGTAACATCAAAGCGTTGGTTGAACAGTTGTACCATCAAAAATCGACTTCAGGAAGTGCCATGACCCTTCAGACCACCCCTTTGGCCGCAACGACGCAGGCTCCGCTGGGGCAGCATCCGCTTGAGCAGCTCTCGGCACAGGAGATCCACCAGGCCCGCCGGATCCTGGCAGAGGCCGGCCTCGTCGCAGAGACCACCCGCTTCGCCTACCTCGGCCTGATCGAACCGCCCAAGACCGCCTTTCAGGGAGATGCCGCAGATGCCCCTCGCCTGGTCCGGACCATGCTTTGGGACGCGGCAGAGTCGCGTTCCCTCGATGTCAGGCTGTCCCTGACCACAGGACTCGTCCTTGATACGCGGGAACTCAACCCCGCAATCGATGGCCAGTTGCCCGTTCTGCTTGAGGAATTCGGGATCATCGAGGACATCCTGGCTGTAGATCCACAGTGGAACGCAGCACTGGCCAGCCGTGGCCTGACCCCGGCGCAGGTCCGTGTCGCTCCCCTATCCGCCGGCGTCTTCGAGTACGGGAACGAGGAAGGCAAACGGCTTCTTCGCGGCCTCGGATTCCGCCAGGACCACGCCGCGGACCACCCCTGGGCCCACCCGATTGACGGGTTGGTGGCCTTCGTGGATGTGGAAAACCGCCGAGTGAACCACTTGATCGACGACGGCCCCGTGCCGGTACCGGAAGTCAACGGGAACTACACCGACCCCACAATTCACGGCGAGCTCCGCACGGACTTGAAGCCGATAGAAATCACCCAGCCCGACGGTCCCAGCTTCTCGTTGGAAGGCAATCACCTTTCCTGGGCCGGCTGGGACCTGCGCGTGGGATTCGACGCCCGCGAAGGATTGGTCCTCCACCAACTTCACCACTCGCACCAGGGCCGGCGTCGGCCAGTGGTTCACCGCGCCTCCATCTCCGAAATGGTGGTCCCCTACGGCGATCCGTCCCCTTATCGGAGCTGGCAGAACTACTTCGATTCCGGCGAGTACCTGGTGGGCCGGGACGCCAACTCGCTCAAGCTGGGTTGCGACTGCTTGGGTGACATTACGTACATGTCCCCTGTGGTGGCTGATGATTTCGGCAATCCGCGGGTGATCGAGAACGGCATCTGCATCCACGAGGAAGACGCGGGAATCCTGTGGAAGCACACGGACGAGTGGGCCGGCTCCAACGAGGTTCGGCGCAACCGCAGGTTGGTTGTCTCCTTCTTCACCACCGTGGGCAACTACGATTACGGCTTCTACTGGTACCTCTACTTGGACGGCACCATCGAATTCGAGGCCAAGGCCACGGGCATCGTGTTCACGGCAGCGCTCCCGGACAAGGACTATGCCTACGCCTCGGAGATCGCCCCGGGCCTCGGTGCCCCTTACCACCAGCACCTCTTCAGCGCCCGGCTGGACATGATGATCGACGGCGACACGAACCGGGTTGAGGAACTGGACCTGGTGCGCCTTCCCAAAGGACCCGGAAACCCGCACGGCAACGCCTTCACCCAGAAGCGCACAGTGTTGGCCCGTGAATCGGAGTCAGTCCGCGACGCCGATGGCACCAAGGGGAGGGTGTGGCACATCAGCAACCCGGACTCCTTGAACCACTTGGGCCACCCCGTGGGCTACACCCTCTATCCGGAGGGCAATCCCACCTTGGCCATGGCCGATGATTCCTCCATCGCTTCGCGGGCCGCTTTTGCCAAACACCACCTGTGGGTCACGCAGCACGCCGAGGACGAGCTCTACGCGGCAGGCGACTTCGTCAACCAGCACCCCGGAGGTGCCGGGCTTCCCAGCTACGTGGCCCAGGACCGGGACATCGATGGGCAGGACCTCGTGGTGTGGCACTCATTCGGCCTGACCCACTTCCCCCGCCCCGAAGACTGGCCCATCATGCCCGTTGACACCACCGGTTTCACGCTGAAGCCACACGGTTTCTTCGATCAGAACCCCACGCTCAACGTACCTTCCTCTGCCACCGGACACTGCGCTCCTGCCGAGCAAAGCGGCGGCGCCTGCGGACACTGACGGTTTCATCCGTGCCCACCATTGCGGGAGCGCGCCCCGGCGTTCCCGCAATGGTAGGGTGCTCACGGTCCCGCCATGGCCACCCACCCGAATTGAAGGAGCAGTATGCCCCGCTTGGTTGATCACGATGAACGCCGGCGTTCCATCATCGAGACCACGTGGCGGCTGATTGCTGAGCAGGGCATCGAGAACGCCAGCATGCGGGACATCGCCCGGGAGTGCGGCTACGCGGCACCGGGCGTGCTGGCCCATTATTTTCCCAACAAGGACGCACTGCTGCTGGCCTCCTACGAGTTGATCTGCGAACGCACCAACGAACGCATCGCCGCAGGCACGGCCGGCCGTCGCGGCCTTTCAGCCCTTCGAAGTTTGTGCCTGGAAATCATCCCGGCCGATCCCCTCACCGTGGTGGAAGCCCGCGTTGCGGTTTCGTTCTGGCAACGGGCGCAGACTGAAAACGCGCTGCGCGCCGTCGGCAGGGAGGCCCTGTTGCATTGGCGCGGGCTGGTGATGGGTTTCCTTGCCCAAGCAGAACACGACGGCGAATGCGAACCATTGGCGGACCCGGATGCGGTTGCCGATGAACTGCTGAACGTAATGATGGGTCTGCACGTCACCTCCATGCTTGATCCGGATGCGGTCACTGGTTCCCGTCAGCGCCATCTGGTGGAGCGTGCACTTGCGCGGTTGGCTGTCCGGAAACTGCCGGCCTAGCTTCGGGCCGAGCGGGCGGCAACGATTTGGTGCCGCACCGCCTGCGCTACCGCCCGCACCCTCGCCGTGGGGCGATGGGACTTCAGGTGGGCCAGAACTGTCTTCAATTCCGGCACATCATCACGGATTTCGACGGCGGCCAGCTGGCCGCCGTCGTACGTCAACTGATGCTGTGGCCGCTGGTGAAGGATGGAGTAGCCGAGGCCACGGGCCACGAAAGTACGCACCGTTTCATAGCTGGCCGAACGGAACCTGACGTCGGGCTCCCGGCCACCGACCCTGGCGATGGAGAGCATGAGATCGCGGGTGTGCGGCAAGTCCAGCAGCACGAAGGGTTCGCCGCTCAATGCGGACAGCTGAACAGTCTTTGATCCCGCCAGCTTGTGATCTGGCGGAAGTGCCACGTAGGGCCTCACGGTATCCACCACTGAACTGGCTATCGCTTCGGGCAGGTCGAGGTCGTAGCACAGCGCCAAATCCGCCTGTCCACTGAGCAATGCTGCGATGCAGCCCGAAGTATCGGTTTCGATGACTTCCGCTTCGAGGGCCGGGTGGTCTTCCCGCAATTTCGTCAGGACACCGGGCAGCAGGAAAGGTGCCAGCGTGCTGAAGCAGGCAACACGGATCCGCCCGGAGACGCTTTGGTGCTCTCCACGCGCGTGGTCAATGCTCTCCTCAACCTGGGCAAGGATGGCTTGGGCGTCCCTGACGAACAGCTCGCCGGCTGGTGTGAGCACCAGGCCTTTTGAGCGCTGCCTAATGAAGAACTGCGTCCCAACGTGCCGCTCCAGCTGAGCGATGGCCGCTGAGACAGCTGATTGGGCCACGTTGAGGCGAACGGCTGCGCCTGTCATGGACAGCTGGGCTGCCGCTTCCACGAAGTAGCGCAACTGCGTGAGTGTCACATCCATAAGAAGAGGCTACGGCATTCATCGGAAAAGTCGATGCAATCGTTCTAAAAGAACTGTTGGACAGATTTAGAGCACCACAGGAAGCTGAAGAAGACGAGCACACGTCCAAGAACTGAAAGGCAAGCCGCGACATGAAGCACCAGCGTATCCGTACGTTCAACACGAAAGAGACCTATCCGGAGCAGAACCTGGACAACGATCTGTGCCAGGCCGTGGTGGCCAACGGCGTGGTTTACCTCCGGGGCCAGATCGGACAGGACCTTGAGACCCGCGAGTCCGTGGGCATTGGCGACGTCGAAGCCCAAACGGAGAAGGCCATGGCCAACATCGACATGTTGCTCAAGGAGGCGGGCAGCAGCCTTGAAGACATCGTCAAAGTCACCGTCTACCTCATCGACCCCCGTTACCGCGAAACCGTCTACCGGACCATGGGCCGCTGGCTCAAAGGCGTTTTCCCTGTCTCTACGGGCATCGTGGTCCAGGCCTTGGCCCGTCCGGAATGGCTTGTGGAAATTGACGCCACCGCCGTGCTCTCCACGGGTACCTCGGAGGGGCAGTCATGACATTCAGCATCGCGGCCACAGACGGCAGCGGCAGGTTCGGCATAGCGGTCTCTTCCTCATCTCCCGCTGTTGCTGCCCGCTGCGCGCACTTGCGCGACGGGGTCGGCGCTGTCAGCTCCCAGAACATCACCGATCCTCGTCTGGGAACAGCATTACTCCACCGCCTGCAGGCGGGCTATTCCGCGCAGGAGGCGATTGACGCCGTCGTCCAGGAATCACCCGCAGTGGATTACCGACAACTGGTGGTGCTCGACGCAAACGGCGGATCCGCTGTATTCAGCGGCGCGCATACCCTTGGCGTGTTTGGCGAAGGCAGGGGCCCCAACAGTGTGGCGGCGGGCAACATGCTCGCCGCTCCGGGGATTGCCCAAGTCCTCTGCGACGCCTTTGAAGCCACCGCCGGAGAGCTGGAAGTGCGCCTTATGGCTGCCCTTCGAGCCGCTGTTGCGGCCGGCGGCGAAGCCGGACCCGTGCGATCGGCCGGACTTTCGGTGGTATCCGGACACGGCTGGAGGGACACGGACCTGCGCGTGGACTGGCACGACCACCCGATCGAGCAACTGGAGGAGCTCCTTGAAGTTTGGCTTCCTCAGCGGCAGGACTACGTAGTCCGTGGCCTGGATCCCGCCGCTTCCATTAGTTATGGGGTTGCCGGCGATGAGCGGTGAAGCAGCAACCACCATCACTGCCCCGGCAGTTCAGCGCCAGCGCGTGTTGGATTCCGTTGACGCGCAGCGGCCCCACCTGATCCATCTCTCCGAAACCCTGCATGCCAACCCCGAACTTGGCTGGCAAGAGCATCGTGCCGCTGGCTGGACCGCAGAGTACCTGTCCGGTCACGGCTTCAAGGTGGAAAGAGAGTATCTGGGCTTTCCCACCGCCATCCGGGCCGTCTTCGGAACGGGCTCACGCCGCGTTGGGCTCATGGCCGAGTACGACGCCCTTCCTGGCCTCGGCCACGCATGCGGCCACAACATCATCACGGCCATCTCGTGCGGTGCCGCTGTGGCCTTGGCGCAGTTCGCAGCCGATCATGACCTGACCGTGGAACTGTATGGAACCCCTGCCGAAGAAGGCGGCGGCGGAAAGATCGAGCTACTCAAAAAGGGCGCTTTCCAGGGCTTGGACCTGGCCATGATGGCCCATCCCAGCCCTGTTGATTCGGCAGAAGCCCGCCCCTACGCAGTGGCCCACAACCACGTGGAATACCGGGGCAAATCAGCCCACGCCGCTGCGTATCCGGATCAGGGTGTCAACGCCAACGACGCCTTTATTATTGCCCAGGTGGCCTTGGGCCTCCTTCGCCAACAACTGCCTTCCGGTACCCGGGTCCACGGAATCCAGACGCGCGGGGGCGAAGCGCCCAACGCTATTCCGGAAAAGACCGAGGGCCGTTGGTACGTCCGTGCAGAATCACTTGCGCTGTTGGGCGAGCTGGAAGAGCGTGTTCAACGGTGCTTCGAAGCGGCGGCATTGGCATCCGGCTGCGAGTTGTCGGTGACTCCGGAATCGGAACCATACTCGGAGTTCCGCACGGACCTGCGGGCACTTGAACTGTACGTGAACCATGCGGAGGCTCTCGGCCGGGACTTCAACGCCCCGCCGGAGCAAGCCACCATGAACCGGGCGTCAACAGACATGGGCAATGTTTCCCAAGTGGTTCCGGCCATCCACCCCTACATAGGACTCGGCTGCTTCCCGGCAGCCAACCACCAACCCGAGTTCGCCGCGCACTGCGTCGGCGACGCCGCCAACCTTGCCATTCACGACGGCGCAGCCGCCTTGGCACTCACGGCACTGGACTACCTGGCACCGTAGCCAGGGAGTCCGGCGTCGTGGGCATTTCCAGGAACAGGACCATGACAGAACAAGTAGTACCTTCTCCCTGCACGGGAGTACGACGAGAGCACGACAGCCTCGGGGACGCGGACGTTCCCGAGGCTTCCTACTGGGGCATCAGCACGCTCCGGGCCGTGGACAACTTCCCCGTCAGCGGACGAACCATCGGCACCCTGCGTTCCCTCATCTGGAGCCTGGGTGCCGTGAAATACTCAGCAGCAAGGGCAAACGAAAGCCTGGGCCTCCTTCATCCGGACAAATCCGCAGCCATCCAAAAGGCTTCCTTGGAGGTCATGGATGGCCTGCTGGATGACCAGTTTGTGGTGGACACGATCCAGGGCGGCGCGGGAACCAGCACCAACATGAACGCCAACGAGGTCATTGCCAACCGCGCACTGGAACTGATGGGTCACCGCAAGGGCGACTACGCGGCGTTGCATCCCATTGATGACGTGAACCGCAGCCAGTCCACCAATGACGTCTACCCAACCGCCATCAAGATCGCCCTGCAGCGGGAAATATCGGGGTTCTGCGACGAGCACGCCCGGCTCATCCAAGCATTTGACGCGAAGGCCACGGCGTTCGCCGGAATCATCAAAGTGGGCCGCACCCAACTGCAGGACGCTGTGCCTATGTCCATGGGACAAGAGTTTGGTGCCTTCGCCGACACCCTCCGTGAGGACGGCCAACGGCTCCTTGAACTCCTTCCCCACCTGCGTGAATCCAACCTTGGAGCCACTGCAATCGGCACCGGCATCACCGCTTCCCCCGGCTACCGGGAAGCTGTGATCAATGAGCTCAGTTCCATCACCGGACTGCAGCTCACCTCCGCGACCAACCTTGTGGAGGCCACCAGCGACACGGGCGTGTTCATGCTCGTATCGGGCGTCTTGAAGAGGGCTGCTGTGAAGCTGTCCAAGATCTGCAATGACCTCCGCCTGCTGTCCTCCGGCCCGCAGACGGGGTTTGGCGAGATCCTCCTGCCCGCAGTGCAGGCCGGGTCCTCCATCATGCCCGGGAAGGTCAACCCGGTCATCCCGGAAATGGTCAACCAGGTTGCCTTCCGGGTGATCGGCGCGGATGCCACCGTAACCATGGCCGTGGAGGCAGGGCAGCTCCAGCTCAATGCCTTCGAGCCTGTCATTGCTGACGCTTTGCTTGAGTCGATCGCCTGGCTCACTATGGCCTGCCGCCAACTCCGGACACACTGCGTGGACGGCATCACCGCCAACACGCAGATGCTGCAGCAACGGATGCTCGAATCCATCAGCGTGGTCACCGGATTGGCACCCTTGATCGGATACGCCGCCGCTGCAGAACTGGCCAAGGAGGCCCTCGCAACCCGACGAGGCATTGCCGAATTGGTGATTGAGCGCGGACTGCTTGACCCGCAGAAAATGGAGGCGGCTCTTTCGGCCAGGTCGCTGGCCGGCCTCGCCTGAATCCAACCACCAAAAAGGGGACCACGCCTGCTCGGCATGGTCCCCTTTTGCGGCTCTGGCATCAGACGGCTCCGCTCGCCACCAGGGCATCCTGCTCGTTGTGGATCAAGTAACTCCGCTGGATGGTGATCTGGTCGGCCACGTACTTGGCGTCATGCCAGACGCCCCAGATGAAGCTGGATCCGCGGCGTGACTGCCAGGGCAGGCCCAGGAAGTAGACGCCGGGCTCGGTGGATACGCCGCGTTGCTGCAGCGGCTTTCCCTTGTCATCGAAAGCGTCCACTTGCAGCCAGCTGTAGTCCACTGCGAAGCCTGTTGCCCACACGATGGAGGTGATTCCGGCCGCGACGAGGTCCAGCTCATGGATGGGGTTGGTGAGGCTCTCCGGGTCCGGCCTGATGAAACGCGCTTCAGGTTCCTCCGGCAGGTCCAAACCATTGCGTTCCACGTAGGCGTCAGCTTCGTCGAGCAAATCCAAGTAGTGGGCATCGCCGTTCGCGATGTTGGTACGGAGATCGTCCGCGAAGCGCATGGTGCCGTCCTGAAGCTCCATGGTCCGTCCCACGAGCTTGATTCCGTTCTCGGCGAGCGCCCGGAAATCAACGGTGTGGCCGCCGTCTGCCCCGCTGACCGCGATGGTCACGTGTTCGGCCCCCAGTGCCGGAGTGGAGGCGTCCCACTTGCCGAGCACACCGAGCCACCAGCAGAAGTCCCGGCCACGGTAGTTCCGCGGGGGCCGGTCGTGAGGGCCAACGGAAAGGTACACCTGCCGGCCTGAACGCTGGATTTCCGCGGCGATCTGGACGCCGGAGGAACCGGCACCCACCACCAGGACGGCACCTTGGGGCAGTTGGCCGGGGTTACGGTACGAGCTTGAGTGCATCTGCCTGAGTCCGGCGGTTTCGGGAACGACGGCGGGGATCACCGGCCGCTGAAACGGCCCTGTGGCGGCTACGACGTAGCGTGCGTTGTACTCCCCATCGGATGTTTGTACGTGGAAGCCCGGTGCTCCGACGTTCCTGCGCACTGACTTGACCTCCACGCCACAGCGGATGGGCGCGCCGATCTTCTGGGCGTAGGCCACGAAGTAGTCGGCTACCTGCTCCTTGGAGGGGAAGGAGCCGGCCTCGATGTCGGTGAATTCCAGGCCCGGGAAACGATCGTGCCAGGCGGGCCCGTTGGCAACCAGGGAATCCCACCTCATGGAACGCCACCGTTCGGCAACGCGGTGGCGTTCCAGGACAACGTGGGGAATTCCCCGCTCGCTTAGGTGCTCGCTCATCGCTACCCCGGCCTGGCCTGCCCCTACGACCAGAACCTCAACCTCTTGGCTTGACATGTGTTCTCCTATGTGGCGAAAGGACGCATACGCGCTGGCTGCTGCGGCCCTTTTCTGTGACGGTTAATTCATTCTCACGTGCACAAAGTGCATCTGCATAGCGAATAAAACCGCATAACCGCATCGGAAATTATGATGATTGCCCCAAGCGCACCACAGCGCTGTGGCACCATGACATAAAGCTTCCAAAGCCCATCGGGTACAACAGATCAGCAAGGAGAACGTGACGTGAGCACGCCCATCAAGATCGCTGTGACCGGAGCAGCCGGCCAGATCGGCTATAGCCTCCTCTTCCGGATCGCTAGTGGTGCCCTCTTTGGCGCCGATACTCCCGTGCAACTCCGGCTCCTGGAGATCACGCCTGCGTTGAAGGCACTTGAGGGCGTGGTGATGGAGCTCGATGACTGCGCGTTTCCCGCCCTCGACTCGGTGGAAATCGGCGATGACGCCGACCATATTTTCGACGGCGTCAACCTTGCCTTGCTGGTGGGCGCCCGTCCGCGTACCAAGGGCATGGAACGCGGCGATCTGCTCAGTGCCAACGGTGCCATTTTCACAGCACAAGGCCAGGCGCTGAACCGGGTGGCAGCCGACGACGTCAGAATCGGCGTGACGGGCAACCCGGCCAACACCAACGCCTTGATTGCCATGAGCAACGCCCCGGACGTCCCTGCCTCGCGATTCAGCGCCCTGACCCGGCTGGATCACAACCGCGCCCTTGGACAGCTTGCTAAAAAGACTCAAGTCAGTGTCGGGGATATCCGCAAAATGACCGTGTGGGGCAATCATTCTGCAACGCAGTATCCGGACATCTTTCACGCAGAGGTTGGAGGCCGGAACGCGGCCGAGGTGGTGAACGATCAGGACTGGATCGAGAACGACTTCATCCGCACGGTTGCTCGTCGAGGCGCAGCGATCATCGATGCCCGGGGCGCGTCCTCTGCGGCATCAGCAGCGTCGGCAACCATCGACGCAGCCCGCGACTGGCTGCTCGGAACACCCGAGGGCGATTGGGTTTCCATGGCCGTTGCATCCGACGGATCCTATGGGGTGCCTGAAGGTCTCATCTATTCATACCCGGTGACTACTTCAGGTGGAAACTGGGAGATTGTGGAAGGGCTGGAGGTGAACGACTTCAGCCGCCAGAAGATGGACGCTACTTCCGCTGAGCTTTTCGACGAGCGGGCTGCCGTGGCTGAACTCGGCTTGATTGATCTCCGCCAGTGACGTGCTGTTGGCGTGACCAGCCGTGCAAGGTCGGCGCCGGGCGCCTGCGCGGAGCGACGACATTTCCGTCAACCCGTAGCCATCGCCGGGGCTGCGTAACAGGTTAGTCGAAGAAGCCCACGATGTAGCCGATGAAGAAGAGCAGCGTGAGCAGGACGCCGGCACCGATGGCTGCAAGCCACAGGAACTGCGTGCCCTTCCTGGGACCGCCTTCGTCATGGCCCTGGGGTCCGGCGGTGGAGGCTTCGCCGGGAGGGGTCTCCCCCGGCGGTACCCCTCCGCCTGGCTCCAAGCCGGTGATCTTGTCCTCATACGGGTCGGGGTTGCTTCCGGACACATTCACTCCCTCGATCGCAGTGCTGGTGCTG
Organism: Paenarthrobacter sp. GQ52; assembly: GCF_059759005.1. Classification (NCBI taxonomy): domain Bacteria; kingdom Bacillati; phylum Actinomycetota; class Actinomycetes; order Micrococcales; family Micrococcaceae; genus Paenarthrobacter; species Paenarthrobacter sp. GQ52. Next base: position 80,985 of record NZ_JCAXEJ010000011.1, on the reverse strand, counting down.
TGTTCAGATTACTCTCATGGTGGTGTCCCGCGTCGAGGTCCGCAGCCGGTACAAGGACGTAGTGGCTGTGATGTAGAGATCCTGACCGTCGGCCCCTCCAAAGCAGAGATTGGAGACCTTTTCAGGAACCTCGACGGCGGTCAGCAGCGCCCCGCTGGGGGCATAGACACGAACTGACGAGCCTGCCGAGGTCCACACACGGCCCTCGACGTCAACGCGGAAGCCGTCCGAGGCCGCGTCATCTTCGAGCCCAACGAACGTGCTGCCTTCACCGCACGAGCCGCCCTTCACAGGGTAGGCAGCGATCCGGAACGGTACTTCATGCGCAGGGCCCGCCGTGTCCGCAACGTAGAGAAGCGATTCATCCGGGGAGAACGCCAGGCCGTTAGGGTGCACCAGATCCGTGACCACCGGAGTCAGTTCTGCTGTGGCCGGGTCGAATCGGAACACGTAGCAACCGCCGTATTCCTGCTCGCCCTCATGCCCTTCCACCGTCCCGGGCAGGATCCCGTAGGGAGGATCGGTGAACCACACGGTGCCATCCCCGGCCACCACAACATCGTTGGGCGAGTTGAGCCGATGCTCACCGAACGCTTCAACGATGGGCGTCACCACGCCGTCGTGGTCCCGCTCTACACGTCTGCGGCCGTGGCTGCACTGCACCACGCTGCCGTCGAGGTGGAGCGTCCGGCCGTTGGTGTACTCGACGCCGGTGGCGTATTCGCGCGTCGCGCCGGTGCTCGGAGAGAACTCAAGGATCCTGTTGTTGGGGATGTCGCTCCAGCGAACGGTCTGCGACTGCGGAATCCACAGAGGGCCCTCGGCCCAGACGGTTCCTTCAAACAACTTTTCCAGGGTGCCGGTGATCAGTTCTTCCATAGGTTCGAGACTAGTCGTTGGCAGGTTCCGAGCTGGGCTTCTGAGCCCGTTCTTTGTTCCTGTGCGTTCCGTCGTCGGCGGGCATCACCAGGACCGCCACAACAGTAAGTACTGCGCTGACGAGCACAGCCAGGAAGACGGCAGTGGACGCGTGCACGGTAGTTTGCGGATCGGGACCGCCGCCGGGACCGCCGGCGTAGATAGCGTTGGCAATGGCACCGAAAACGGCCACGCCGATGGAGCTGCCGATTGAACGCGCAAAGAGGTTGGTGCCCGTGACTACGCCGCGTTCATTCCATTCGACGCTGGTTTGCGCGGCAATAAGGCTAGGCGTCGCGACCAGCCCCAGTCCGAGCCCGACGACGAAGCAAGCCATTGCCACCAGCAGAATGTTGGGCGTCGGGGCAGTAAGGGCAAGGATGGCCGCGCCGATCACCGTAATCACGATGCCGATAATGGCCGTGTTTTTGAAGCCGATTCGGAGGTACAACCGGCCGGCTTGCGACGCGCTGATGGGCCAGCCAATGGTCAACGCCGCCAAGGCAAGCCCGGCCAGAAGGGGCGAGGTTTTAAGGGACCCTTCCAGGAACGTCGGGACGTAGGTTGTGATGCCAAGCATGACCGCGCCTACACCGAAAGCGACCATCGCCGTCGTCGCCAGGAGCCGGCGGGAGACAACCCAGGGTGGCAGGACAGGCTCCGCCGCCTTCCTTTCCACCAAAAGAAACACAACGAACAGCAATGCCCCTCCGCCAAACACGGCGAAGCTGATCGGGGAATCCCAGGGCCAGGCTTGACCGCCCTGGAGGGCCCCGAGGATGAGCAGGCTCAAAGAAATCGTCAGCAGTCCGGCTCCCGCGTAATCGATGCGGTGTTTGGTTCTCTCGACGTTCTCGTGGAAAGTTCGGAGGAGCATCCAGGCTGCGATCAGGCACAGCGGGATGTTGATGAGGAAGATCCACCGCCAGATTCCCAATGACGCGAAGACGCCTCCCAGTGTTGGTCCCACTACGGAAGAAACGGCCCACACGCTGGCCAGATATCCCTGGACTTTTGCCCGCTCTGCAAGGGTGTAAATGTCACCTGCAATCGTGATTGCAACAGGCTGGACTGCGCCCGCCCCGAGCCCCTGGAGCACTCGGAAGGCAATGAGCGCAGGCATGCTCCAAGCCAGCCCGCAGAGAATCGAGCCAAGCAGGAAAAGGCCAATGCCACCCAGGATGATTGGCTTGCGGCCCACGACGTCTGAGAGCTTGGCGTAAACAGGGACGGAGACGGCCTGTGCCAACAGGTAGGCGGAAAAGAGCCAAGGGAACGAGGCGAAGCCGCCTATGTCCTCCACGATGGACGGCACTGCCGTGGCAACAATGGTGGCATCTATCGCCACCAAGCCCGTGGCGAGCATCAGCGCAATCAGTATGGGCCCGCGCCGGGAACGGAACCCGACCCCCTCGTCAGTCGCTGTGCTCATTTGCCCTTGCCCCCGCCTGATGTCCAGTTCTGCTGGTGGAGCCGCTCGAATCCATTCAGGAGGAGGTCCAAGGCAAACTCGAACTCGAATTGGTCGTCGCAGCCGTTCCCGACCACGGAACCGTCCTCATGCGCTGCCACGGCAGCAATCTTGAAGAGATGGGGAAAGTTCTCGGCCATCTGCTGGGCCATGGCGGCCCGGGCATCCGCCGGCACCTCTGCATGCTGGTTCCCAGCTCCCGCAGAGTCATCGAAGACCTCCTGGGTAAAACCCCACATTCGGCTTCCCATGGCATGCATGACATGGTGCGTGAGATCCACCGAAAATCCACCCGCCAGGAACATCCCAGCGAAGCTGTCCATATACCCCAGGACTGCGGGGGTTACGTTCGTGCGGGTCTCGATCACAGGGCGGGCCCAGGGATGCCGCAGGAGCACCTGCCTGGCCGAAAGGACCCGGAGCCGGACAGCAGACTTCCACGGAACATCCGGTACAGGTGGGCCGATTTCGCCAACAATGGTGTCCACCATACCGCCGAGGAGTTCTTCCTTATTAGCCACGTGCTTGTAGAGAGCCATGGGAACAACGCCTAGTTCCTGGGCGAGACGACGCATGCTGAGCGACTCGATACCCACGTCGTCTGCAAGCGTGACGGCGGCGGTAAGCACGCGTTCACGGTTCAGGGGTACGCGCCGGACTGCCTCCGCTAGCTGGGTCATGCGAATTCCTCCCGATCAGCCAAAAGCCGCTACAGCCTTGACAGGTATACAGCGTACACCTAGTGTTTGGGACGTAAAGGTGTACAGCGTACACCTCACAATCTTCCTTCCGTCATTCACCCAGAACGCAGGCAGAGTCATGACACTGAAAACCACCCCACCCCTCCGGAGCCATAGCCATACCCGCCGCCGCACCAAATGGGCCGTGCCCGTGGCGCTGATCATCCTCAGCCTCATCCCGGTGGTTGCCGGCGCTGCGCGACTCACCGAACTAACGGGCGGCGCAAACGTCACTACACAGAACGCCCGGTTCTTCGCTTCACCCATCCCGGTGGTCACGCACATCGTCACAGTCACGGTGTACAGCCTTCTGGGAGCCTTTCAGTTCGTGCCCACACTTCGACGCGTTTCCCCACCTCGACGCCGCAGGAAGTCGTGGCACCAAATGGCCGGACGGATCCTGGTGCCGGCAGGACTACTCGCTGGTCTCTCCGGCCTATGGATGTCAATGTTCTACGCGCTACCAGAGGGAGACGGCGAAGCTCTTCTGATTCTTCGACTGATCTTTGGTTCCGCCATGGTTGCGAGCATCATCATGGGCGTGTTCGCCATCCGCCGGCGGGACTACGCCATACACGGCGCATGGATGACGCGCGCTTACGCCATCGCGCTGGGCGCGGGAACGCAGGCCTTCGTGTTTCTGTCCTGGATGCTGGTTGCGGGCCCTACCGATGAGGCAACAAGGGCAGTGCTCATGGGCGCATCCTGGGTCATCAATCTGGCGGTGGCCGAGTACTTCATCCAACGACGACGGCGGGCCACCGTTCGGCTCCGTAAGGAACCAAGGTGACCCGCCGTCGTCGTGAATTTAGTAGTACTTAGTCGTTGATCAGGTCGTGAACAACAATGGTCTGGTCGCGGTCCGGGCCGACGCCGATGGCCGAGAAGCGTGTGCCGGAGAGCTTTTCGAGGGCCAGCACGTAGTTGCGCGCGTTCTGCGGGAGGTCTTCCAGGGTGCGGGCCCCAGTGATGTCCTCGGTCCAGCCGTCGAAGTACTCGAAGATGGGCACCGCGTGGTGGAACTCGGTCTGCGTCATGGGCATTTCATCGTGGCGCACGCCGTCAACGTCGTAGGCAACGCAGACGGGGATCTGCTCGATGCCCGTGAGGACGTCCAGCTTGGTGACGAAGTAGTCCGTGAAGCCGTTGACCCGGGAAGCATGGCGGGCCAGGACGGCGTCGTACCAACCACAGCGGCGGGGGCGGCCGGTGTTCACACCGAACTCGCCGCCGGTCTTCTGCAGGTAAACGCCCATCTCGTCGAACAGTTCCGTGGGGAACGGGCCTGCGCCAACACGCGTGGTGTAGGCCTTGATGATGCCAATGGACCGCGAAATGCGGGTGGGGCCAATGCCGGAGCCAACAGACGCGCCGCCGGCTGTGGGGTTCGACGAGGTGACGAACGGGTAGGTGCCGTGGTCGACGTCCAGGAACGTTGCCTGGCCGCCTTCCATGAGCACAACCTTGCCCTCGTCCAAGGCGTTGTTGAGGACCAGTGTGCTGTCGATGACCAGCGGGCGCAGGCGCTCGGCGAAGGACAAGAAGTATTCCACGATCTCGTCCACCACGATGTCGCGGCGGTTGTAGACCTTGACCAGCAGTTCGTTCTTCTGGCGCAGCGACCCTTCCACCTTCTGGCGGAGGATGGATTCGTCGAAGACATCCTGGACGCGGATGCCCAAGCGGGCCACCTTGTCCATGTACGCGGGTCCAATGCCGCGGCCCGTGGTTCCGATGGCCCGGCTGCCAAGGAAGCGCTCGGTCACCTTGTCCAGGACCTGATGGTACGGAGCAACCAGGTGGGCGTTTGCCGAGACCCGCAGGCGGGATGTGTCCGCACCACGGGCTTCAAGGCCTTCGATTTCCTGGAAGAGGGCCTCGAGGTTCACCACGCATCCGTTGCCAATAATAGGTATTGCGTTGGGGCTCAGGATGCCCGCGGGAAGGAGCTTCAGCTCATACTTCTCACCGCCAACAACCACGGTGTGCCCGGCGTTGTTACCGCCGTTGGGCTTAACCACGTAGTCAACGCGGCCACCGAGCAGATCGGTTGCTTTGCCTTTGCCTTCGTCGCCCCACTGGGCTCCGACGATCACGATAGCGGGCATGGGATCCTCCCCCATTCTTTCGGGCCCGGACCCAGCCGGATGACCAGGACGAGACGCCGTACATGAGAATGCCCCGACATAGCTGGTGCAGCCGGCCACAAGGCACGGCATACGCAAGAGTTTCGGGGCTCTTACCAGCCAAGTTTAGCCGATGACAGCGGTTTCTCTGGTGTCAAGGAGGCGTTCCTTGACGTTTTGCCCAAGTTTTGGACTACCCGGGATGACGATTCAGAGATTGGTGCAGGATCCGCCGACGCCGGCAATCAGGCCTGCATTGGCCCTGACCGACACGGGCGTGGACTTCCACCCGGCCGCCGCGATGTAGATATCCACTTGGAACTGCGTGTTGAACCCCAAGATGCCACCAAGAAGCGTAGCTGGAATCTCCGTGGTGTAGCCCGCAGCAGAGCCAGTGGTATTCGCAGCTCCGGGATATCCCTGGAGCGTGGTCACCGTAGATCCTGCGGTGACCAAATGTACATCAATGACGGCGTCCGTCAGGTTTGGGTAGGTGGACGGCGGTTTCCAAAATATCCTCACATAAGCGCCGGCGCCGAGGAACGCGGGATTGTACTCACAGGCGCCGTTGAGGGTCGCTGGCGGAATCGTGATGGTCCCGAAGCTGCCCCCGCCGAATTCACCCCGCTGCCACGAGGCCTCGGTCACGGATGACGGGCTTGCGGTGGAGATCAGCAGGGCCAAGGCCATCACCGCGGAACTCAACCAGCCGAGCCGCTTCTTCATGCCCGCGCACCCCGAAAACGCGCAAGTGCGAACCCTGCCGCAACTGCAAACACGCCCAGCACTGCAAAGCCAGCCATCCTGGTGCCGGTGCCAGCCAAGCCACCGGACGACGACGGCCCGCCCGGGCGCGCGGTGGGGGCACCGGAGCTGTCATCTCCAGCCACATCGCCCGAACCGTGGACACCCACGACGATCTGCGTGCGGCTCCCTTGGAACTCTGCGGGAACGTCCTCCGCGAGCACCGCGCTCACAAGGAGGTAAGACCCGTTGGACCAAGTGCTGCCGTCTTTCATGAGGTCGATCCTCAAGCCCTCGGCAAGCTTTAGCTCCATGGGCGCAAGCAAGCTCTGTTCACCATGCGCGCACCAGGTGCCCTCCCACGGCTGATCGCAGGACCGCAGTTGCACGCTGAGAAAGTCCCTGAACCTCGTGGACCCACCACTGGAGGGACCTGCAGTTTCGGCTGGCTGGATCCACACTTCCAGGGAACCGGCAGCCTCACCCCGTGCATGCACGTCTACCGCCCAGTCCGCCCTCCCACCCGGGGTGAGACGGTGCACCTGCCCGGCCGGACCGGCGTCGAGCTCCAACCATCCGGAAGGCCCTTCCTGCGCGTGGGCCGGAAAGGCACCCAGCAAGAAGACGGCCAGCAGCCCCGGCAAAGCCCCCAATTTAGGCAGCAGCATGATGCCCTCTTTTGCGGCGCTGGCCGCGCCCTGAGCCGTTTCGGGATCCATTTCGGGGCCACAAAACCCAGCTCACAAGTGCCGCGACGCAGACGGTAGTCACGCCCAACACAACCGGGTTGGCGACAGCGGCCAGGGGATACGCAAGACCGGGGACGGACCAGAGCACAATCCGGACCCGCTCCACGACGTAGGGCGACGGATCAGCCTCGGCGTTGGCGTCACCTTTCATAGTGATGGCCCGGGCAGGACCCTCCGCGGGTTCAACGGTCTGGATCCTGTGTGTAATGGGCAGCTTTCCGGGGCGGTCCACTGTGACAACGTCGCCAATTTTTGCCTCGGCGGCCGGAATCTCGCGAACCACGGCCAGTGAGCCTGCCGGGATGGTTGGCGACATGGAGCCGGTTTTGAAGAGGATCAGGGTGATGTTGAACGCCACCGCGAGAACCACGGCGATGAGGCAGACTGCACCGCCCGCGGCAGCCAGGTTCAGCAATGTCTCCCGCAAGCGGTGCTGAAACCGGCCACTGCGCATTTTGGGCATGCTCATGAGCTTGAGGTGGCAGTGAACTGCCAGGTCGCGGTTGCCGTCTGACCCTGCAACGCATTGTTTGCCCCCGCCGGAAGCGACACTTCAAAGCAGAATTGCGTGGCTGCCCCCGGCAGGCTCTCCGTTGCCGCCGCCAGCGGATTTACGACGCCGACGGCTTGGCCCATGGTCAAGGGCTTACTGCCATCGCCACCAACCACAAAATCCGGGCTCCCCGAGAACGATGACGCCTGGCATGTAGCCGAGCGGACCACCCGATAACGCAGCGCAGCCCCCAAATCTGCCACCCCCGTTCCACTGCTGGACACCTGTGGGATCCCGAGCACTACCTCGCCCGCGACGGATCTGGCCTTGGTCCTGATGGCGAACGGCGCATAGAACACCGTGCCCGGGCTCATGGCAGTGGCATTGAACACCAAGGTGGCACCGGGTGAAGCGTCGTTAGTGCTCCATGTACCCAAGGCGTCATAGGGCTTGGTGACGTTGGATTCAGTTTGGAACACGCTGGCTCCGAACGAACCGCTTGCGAAGTCGCTGTCCGTCCACGAAGCGAGCGTGACTGAGCCGCCAAGTCCCAGAGCCAATGCCCCTGCGAGGAGCGCGCGGATACGAAGGAAAACTACACCGCGCTTTGTTTTTGCTCGTCGATGACCCATGAATCACTGCGACTGTGCGGCGAATTCCCACGTCGTGGACCCGGTTTGGGCTTGGACGACTGCCCCGGCGGTCACCCTGAAGCAGAGGTTGACGGGCGCTCCGGGGTCAGTATCGGCTCCTTGAGTCAAGGGAAAGGTGACGCTTGCCGGCGTCGTCCCCAGCGTTTGTCCGGCCGCCACCAAGGTTTCCGTAACAGCTTCGGCGCAACCAAACGCGTCTGACTGCGTGAGTTCGTACGTTAGGCCTGCCAGGGACCCTGTGGAACCTTCCGTGGAGATGGTCACTGTGGCGTCATAGCTTGATGCCGCATCCAACCTGACAGCGAACGGAGCGGATACGACATCGCCCGGCGAAAGGTTTGTCGGGTTGGTGGTGAATCCCAAGGTGGCAGGCGAGCCCACTGGATTCTCAGCGAACGAGGTTCCGTTGGTGCTCCCTTGGAGATTGAAGGACCCTGCTGTAAAGGTGCCTTGGGCAAACTCGGAGCTGTTCCACGCGGCCAAAGTGATCGCCGCACCCACTCCCAGGACCAGACCACCCGCCAGGATCGCTCGGACTTTTGGAGCCTTGCCTGGACGCTGCCCTGATTCCGGCGACGCTTCTGTTGATGCAACCACGTTTACCCCCGAGGTAGATGATGCCAATGATGGTGTCGAAGACCGGTGCATGGAGTCAGGGGAATTCAGAAGAGGTTCCCCCAAAACCAATAGCCCAAACCCATCATCTGTGCTGGTCAAAGTCAACGGCCCTGACCTGCACAAATGGGTTAATGTTCAGGTTTCGACCGCGGCGCGATGCGGGTCACGTTCCGGGGCAACACGCCGTGTCGCATTCGGGGGCGCGCCGAAGCGGCACCCGTTCACCCCCATAGTCCGGTAAGGTTAGTTAGCCCCCAACAGCACCCTTTGAGGTTTGGCTGCGGCATGCCCGCGGCACCTTGGAACGGTGCGCTGTAACACCTAGGAGACCTAACCCCTGATGCAAGAACTGGCGACTGAATCACCCGAAGAAATCCTCTGGAACCGCCGCTACGAACCGCACATCGCCGAGGTCAACGAGCTGTGCGACTCCATCAAGGAGCAGAAGCCGGGCAGCGAGGTCCTTTACATCGACCCCGCCCACAGCATGGATGACTGCCGCATCGTCAGCCTTTTCTCCAATCAGCGCACCAACACCGGCGAAGGTTTCATCAACCCGGGTGACGAGGAAGCCAACACCCGCATGCTCGGCATGCAGTGGCAGCTGGGCCTGCGTCCCGCGCTCATGATGCCCTGGAACGCCTACCCGTGGATCGAGCCGTCCGAGGAACCGGGCAAGCTGACTCCGGCCAACATCACCGAAGGCCTCAAGCCGCTCCTGCGTCTCCTGCAGCTCCTGCCGCGTACGTCCGCCCTGGTGGCACACGGCAACGAGGCACACCGCCTGGCCGATCAGCTCATGAAGGCTGCACCGGCCAGCATCGCCCGCCGCGGCTTTAAGACCTTCAAGGTCCGTTCACTGGGTGGCCGTTCCTTCGCCGGCACCCCTGCCCGCCAGCAGGAATACCTGGACGCCATCCACGGCGCCTACGCCGAGGCAATGGCCCGGACGGGCATTCCGCGCAAGGCCTAGCCGTACCCAACTGAGTCGCATTTGTGCGCGTTTTGAGCGCTCAAAACGCGCACAAATGCGACCTACTTGGGCGAATTAACAACGACGGCGGCCCTCACCTTCTGGTGAGGGCCGCCGTCGTCGTTGGGGTGCTTGTGTTGATCTGGAGGCCTTAGCCGACCAGCATGCTGCGGAGATCCTTCAGGATCAGCTGGGCGCCTGTGGGGCCGAGACCGAGGAACCAAACGTCGTCGCTGACTGACTTTGCCTGGCCGGCTTTGACTGCGCCAAGCTTGGGCCAGACTGCGCCTTCAACCACGGAGGTTTCGCCTGTTGCTGCGGGATCGCCGTAGCTGCTGTAGAAGATCCAGTCCGCGTCGCCCTGTTCGATGTTCTCGGCCGAAATCTCGGCAGCGAGTTCATCAACGTTCTGGTTCTCGGGACGGGCAAGGCCCGCGTCCTTCAGGATGACGCCGATCAACGACTTGTTCGCGTACAGGCGGATCTTGCCCGGCAGGAAGCGGACCAGGGAAATCTTGGGATCGCCCTTCACGTCTGCTTTGAGGGCATCCGCTTCGGCCTGGTAATCGTTGAGCGCCTTGACGGCCTTGTCCTCTTCGCCCAGGGATTTGCCCACCAGAAGGAAGTTTTCTTTCCACGGGAAGCCGGGGCGGATGCTGAAGACCGTGGGAGCGATGGCGGACAGCTGCTTGTACAGCTTGTTGGCGCGGAGCTGGCTGCCCAGGATGAGGTCCGGCTTAAGAGCTGCGATTGCTTCAAGGTTGAGGTCCTGGATGGTCCCTACGGAAGCCACATCCTTGACCTTGTCAGCCAGGTAAGTGGGGACAGGGTTGGCGCCTTCAGTGGTGGCCATGCCTACCGGCGTGATGCCGAGGGTCACGACGTCGTCCAACTCGCCGGTGTCAAGGACCACAACGCGGGTGGGCTTCTTCTCCAGGGTGGTCTCGCCGTTGGCGTGCTTCAGTGTCCGCGGGAAAACGCCGGGGGCAGCGTCCGTGCCCAGCTTGGCCGTTTCCTGGTCCGCGGTGGTGAACTTGGAACCGCCCGTGGCAACATCGGCGTTGCCGGCAGCCGAACCTGACCCGCCACTGGCGCCGCAGCCCGCAATGAGGCCGGCCACCAAGGCGACTCCTGCCACCTTCATAGCGAGCTTACGCATGCGGGACGCCTTACGCGGCTGCACTTCAAAATCGTCATTTTTCACTGGGTAAGGCTAACCTAATTAAGACACACATTCGTGACGTTGTGACGACAGTCACGGAATGGCCGTCATATTGCTGCCCCTCTTCGAAATGGTCCCCTGCTGTGTCCCCATCGACGGCGTTATGTCCCAAGTAGCCGCTCCCGCCCGTCCGGCTGCAACCGCAGTTGCCAGTTCCGGCGTCGTCAATAAATCACGCTGGCGGATCCTCTTTCTCGCCTTCGCGGCAGCAGTTCTTCTGGGCGCGGCGATCCTCAGTCTCGGTGTGGGAGCAAAATTCATTCCTGCGACAACGGTCCTTGAAGCGTTCATCAATCCCCAGGACACGGCGGATCATGCGATCATCCTTCAGAATCGGCTGCCGCGTACATTGATGGGCATCGCCGTCGGCATTTCCCTTGGCGTGGCCGGCGCGCTCATTCAGGCGATCACACGGAATCCGTTGGCCGATCCGGGCATCCTGGGCGTCAACGCCGGAGCTTCGTTTGCCATTGTGATTGCCATCGGCGTCTTGGGTATCGGATCCCTCAGCGGCTACATTTGGTTCGCGTTTGCCGGGGCAATCCTGACCACCGCAGCGGTCTACCTGATCGGCACCTCCGGCAGGAACGTGGTGAATCCCATCAGGCTGACCCTCGCCGGTGTTGCCCTGGGCGCGGTCCTCACGGGTATCGGCTCGGGACTCACCCTCCTGAACCCCAAGGCTTTCGACCACTTGCGCTCGTGGAGCATCGGCTCCCTGGACACCCGGAGCATGGAGTCGGTCATGACCGTGGCGCCGTTCATGGTGGTGGGATTGATCATCGCCCTGTTCTGCGTTGGCGGTCTCAACGCCGTGGCACTGGGCGACGACCTCGCCACCTCCCTCGGCGCCAACGTCAACCGCACCCGGATCCTGGGCGTCGTGGCCATCACCCTCCTCAGCGGAGCAGCGACCGCCGGAGCAGGTGCGATCGGCTTTGTGGGGCTCATGATTCCGCACGTAGCCCGGTGGATCGTTGGCCCGGACCAGCGCTGGATCCTGGCCACCACCGTGGTGCTCTCCCCTATCCTGCTCCTGGTATCGGACGTGGTGGGCAGGATCGCCGCGCCCGGCGAGCTCCAAGTGGGCGTGGTCACGGCCTTCATCGGCGCGCCGGTGCTTATCGCGTTGGCTCGGCGCCGGAAGGTGAGTGGGCTATGACGCGGCTGGACCCAAGGAGCCGCGTGGATTTTGGCCGGCCCACAGTCCTGGTCCGCAACCGTGGGCTGAGCCTCCGGCTCGACGTCCGCAGCATTTTGGTCTGTATTCCTTTGATCCTCGCGGCCCTCACGGTGGCGATCATCAGCCTGGCCACCGGCGACTACGACGTCACCGTGCAGCAAGTCCTGCAAGCCTTCACGGGTGACGCCCCGGGACTAGCCCAAACCATCGTCATGGAGTGGAGGCTCCCCCGAGTTCTATCGGCACTTGTGTTCGGCGCGGCCTTGGGAATGAGCGGCGGCATCTTCCAATCGATGACCCGAAACCCACTGGGCAGCCCGGACATTATCGGCTTCAATACCGGCGCCTACACGGGTGCGCTTATTGTGATGCTGTCTGTTGGAGGCGGTTACCTTGGCATCGCAGCGGGTGCCCTCGTTGGCGGTATCCTCACTGCCCTGGCCGTCTATTTGCTGGCTTACCGGCGCGGCTCCCAGGGCTTCCGGCTCATCATCGTGGGCATCGGCATCAGCGCCATGCTGGCCGCGTTCAACCACTGGCTGATCCTGCAGGCCGAGCTTGAGGCCGCCTTGGCTGCAGCCGTCTGGGGCGCCGGGTCCCTCAACGGCATCACCTGGGAGCAAGCGGCGCCTGCCGCCGTCGTGGTTGTAGTGGTTGGCTTGGCCACGCTGGCAGCGGCGCGCCGGATGCAACTCCTGGAAATGGGCGACGACGCCGCCCGCGCCTTGGGCGTCCGGGCGGAGCCCACCCGTTTGTTGCTGCTGATCCTGGGCGTGGCGCTAACTGCGGCCGTCACCGCGGTTGCAGGTCCCATCGCGTTCGTGGCCCTGGCCGCGCCCCAGCTTGCCCGTCGTCTTACCCGAAGCGCCGGTATCACTCTGGTGCCATCCGCCGTGATGGGCGCCTTCCTCTTGGTGGCCAGCGACCTCGCAGCCCAGCGCTTGTTCGCCCCGATCCAGCTGCCCGTGGGCGTTGTGACGGTGTGTATCGGCGGTATCTACCTCGTCTGGCTGCTGGCCAGGGAAGCAAGGAAATCATGAGCCTCACCTCTGTTGCGCCGCAGCTCCACGCCGAAGCACTGACCATCGGCTATGAGCAGCGCATCATTTCCGAAAACCTCAATGTGCGCATCCCCGAGGGGCAGTTCACCGTAATCGTCGGGCCCAACGCCTGCGGCAAATCCACGCTGCTGCGCGCCCTCGCCCGGCTGATCAAACCCCGCAGCGGACAGGTCCTGCTCGACGGGAAATCCGTGACCTCACTGCCCGCGAAGGAACTTGCCCGCCGTCTCGGGCTCCTGCCGCAATCCTCCATCGCGCCCGACGGCATCACCGTTGCCGACCTCGTAGCCCGCGGCCGCTACCCCCACCAGAAGCTGCTGCGGCAGTGGTCTGTCTCCGATGAGATTGCGGTCGTCGAAGCGATGGAGGCCACCGGTGTCGCGTCCTTGTCCGGCCGATTGGTGGATGAACTGTCCGGCGGCCAGCGGCAGCGTGTGTGGGTTGCAATGGTCCTCGCCCAGCAGACGCCGCTTATGCTCCTGGACGAACCCACCACGTTCCTTGACATCGCCCACCAGATCGAGCTGCTGGAACTCTTCCGCGAGCTGAACCTGGACAAGGGCCACACCTTGGTTGCCGTGCTGCACGACCTCAACCACGCCAGCCGCTACGCTGACCACATCATCGCCATGAAGGACGGCGTGGTGGTGGCCGAAGGCGCTCCCGCGGACGTAATCACTGAATCCTTGGTGGAAGAAGTGTTCGGCATGGCCTGCCGGATCATCGACGACCCCGTGACCCACACACCACTGGTGGTTCCGTTGGGGCGCCCGCGGCTACCCAACTAGGTCGCAGCAGAGCGCGTTTTGAGCGGTCAAAACGCGCTCTGCTGCTACTTACTTGGGTTAACGACGGCGACCCTCGCCTTTCGGTGAGGGCCGCTGTCGTGGTTGCTTTGCTTCGATCCGCCTTAGCGGGCTTCGAGCGCTGCTTTGGCCTTCGGATCGGAGTCGTTCAGGAACTTCTCGATCCGCTCCGGCTCTTCAGCCTCGCCGATTGCAGAAGCGGCTCGACCCAGTGCGTAGAGCGCCCGAAGGAAGCCCTGGTTGGGCTCGTGCTCCCACGGGATGGGTCCGACGCCGCGCCAACCGTTGCGGCGCAGGGAATCCAGGCCTCGGTGGTAGCCGACACGGGCGTAGGCGTAGGACTCGATGGTCCGGCCCTCCGCCCAGGCTTCCTCCGCGAGGATGGCCCACAGAAGAGACGACGTGGGGTTCTTCGCCACCAGGTCCAGCGCTTCGTTGCCGAGTGCCAGGTGCTGGTAGATCTCGGTTTCGGCGGGCAGGAGCGTGGGCTCCGGCCCCATCAGGTTCTTCCGGAATTCGTCGGACATTAGAAGGTCTTGCCAACCGATCCGAGCTGCTGGGCGGCTTCAACGATGCGCGCGGCCATGCCGGCTTCGGCCGAAGCGCCCCAGACGCGGGGGTCATAGGTCTTCTTGTTGCCCATTTCGCCGTCGACCTTCAGGACGCCGTCGTAATTGGAGAACATGTGGCCGGCAACCGGGCGGGTGAACGCGTACTGGGTGTCGGTGTCGATGTTCATCTTGATGACGCCGTAGGAAACGGCGTCAGCAATTTCCTGCTCGGTGGAGCCCGAACCGCCGTGGAAGACCAGGTCAAACGGGTTTTCCTTGCCGATCTTGGCGCCAACCTCGGACTGGATCTGCTTGAGCAATTCCGGGCGGAGCTTCACGTTGCCCGGCTTGTACACGCCGTGCACGTTGCCGAAGGTCAGCGCGGTGAGGTAGCGGCCGTTTTCGCCGGCTCCGAGGGCCTCAATGGTGGCGAGGGCGTCTTCAGTGGTGGTGTAGAGCTTCTCGTTGATTTCGTTCTCAACGCCGTCTTCTTCGCCACCGACAGTGCCGATTTCAACTTCGAGGATGATCTTGGCAGCCGCGGCGCGTTCCAGCAGCTCGCGGCCGATGCGCAGGTTCTCGGAGAGGGCTTCGTGCGAGCCGTCCCACATGTGCGAGTTGAAGATCGGGTCCTTGCCGGCCTTCACGGCTTCCTCGGAAGCGGCCAGCAGCGGGAGGACGAAGTCCGCCAGCTTGTCCTGCGGGCAGTGGTCCGTGTGGAGGGCGATGTTGACGTTGTAGTTCTTGGCTACTTCGCGGGCGAACGCGGCGAAGCCGAGGGAACCGGCAACCATGTCCTTGACCGACGCGCCTGACCAGTAGGCTGCGCCACCGGTGGAAACCTGGATGATGCCGTCGGATTCGGCCTCGGCGAAACCGCGGATCGCAGCGTTCAGAGTCTGCGACGACGTCACGTTGACCGCGGGGAAAGCGAATCCGCCAGCCTTTGCGCGGTCGATCATCTCGGAGTAAATCTCTGGGGTTGCAATGGGCATGGTGACTCCTATGCTGAATTCGTCTGTGGGTTGGTAACCCTGGAGTAGACCGCTTACGGCTTGCACCCATCCTAGCGATATCCGCCGGGACGCCGTGTTTCGGGTCACTGATGGTTCTTAACACTTCCGCCGAGTTGGCATTTAACCCCCATGTTGCGGCAAGACATGGGGGCTAAATGCCACCTCGGCGCTACTTCCAGCCGCGGCTTTGGAGCGCCCGGCGGACTTTATGTACGACGGCGGGTCTCTCACCTTCGAGGTCGTGCTTGGAGATCCGGACTTCAAGCCAGCCATAGGCCAGGGAGCGTTCCTGGCGTTCGATGTCCCTGAGGTGTTGTTCGGCGCCGCCATGGTGTTGGCCGTCGTACTGAAGCGAGACTTTCCGCTCGAGGTACGCGGCGTCCGGCCACAGGACTGGCAGGCCGAGGTGATTGCGGACCACGTGGTTCAGTTCAGGTTCAGGCAGGTTCGCGTCGATCAAAGCCAACCGCATGTGAGTTTCCGGAGCCGAGTCGGCGCCGACCCGGATGAGTTCCAATGCTGCCCGTGCCGTGCGCACTCCGCGCATCCCAGGGTGGCGCCCCACGATCTCCCGTAACTCCACGATGCTGCACAGCGCGTCCTTAGGCACAGGGAAATCGGGACCGTGCGAGCACACCAGGGAGTCACCGGCGGCGACCAGATCCTCCAGCTTCAGCACGGAAGCCAAGTCCAGCCATGTCCGCGCGGGCGAGGTGAGCTTGACGCCGTCGTACTCAGCGGTCTCCCCCGGCAGGAAGGAGAGGAGGTGTCCGGCCACGTTGACCCGCCGGGGAAAACTGAATCCCCGCCGCCGGGCCAAGTGAATCCGCCAATCGCCACTGACATAGCCGGGCAGCGGGACATCCCATAGCTGGGCGGCACTGAGCATGACAAGCACAGAGGCGTCATCCAAGTCTGTGTAAGCCCGCAGGGCTGCCGCCCCGGAAGCGCCGGACAAGACCGGCACCCTGACACCGCGGGAAACTGTCACCAAATCCTTGGCAGCAGTGCGCTTGCGGGTCACGCCGGCCTTGTCCGATGCGCGCAAGGAAAACGAGCCCGTGGTCAGATGGTCCGGAAGGTTTGTCCTGCGCATTCCTCATTCTGGCTTGCCCACCAGACTCCACGCGGGGTTATCCACAGGTGCTACCGCCGCCCGCCCCGCGATTTGGCAGATAACCCCCATGTTGGGCCCGGACATGGGGGTTATCTGCCAGTTCGGCGGGAGGTGAGTTACCCGTACAGCCAGCAGTTGCTCGCCGGGCTCCTGTCCGCAAAGCGACGCTCCAGGAACACGAAGGCCTGCGGGATCGCCGCCGCATACCCTCCAACGTGGGTAGCCCCGGCAGTGGTATCGAAGTACACAGACGAACCCGCCGCGCACCATCGCTTGGCCAACTGGCGGCCCTGATCGTAAGGAATGACATCGTCCAGCACACTGTGGGAGAGCAGCACCGGAACCACGGGTGCACGCCCGTTGCCGATTTTCTGTTCCGCGATCACCGGCTTGACCTGCGGCAGGTCCAACAGTGAACTCAGCTTCTCCCCGGACACCGTGAGCTTGGTAGTGTCCAGGAAGCCGCTGGAGGCAATGGACTGCACAGTGCATTCCTGGTCCGTCGCGGCGATTTTCGCTTGGCCCGCAACACTAAGATATGGGCCAAGGTCCAGCCTCCCGGCAGCGCTCATGCCGGTCACCGCATAGAGAAGGAAGCCGGTGTACAGCCCGCCGTCGAGGTTACGTCCCACTGAGGGAAGATCCGCCGGGACCGCACCGGCATAGGCGCCCTTGAGGTTCAGCTCCGGCGCGTACTGCGCCGCAAGCTCGACGGCAGCTGCCGACGCGCCACCGCCTTGGGAGTATCCAGCAAGGGCCACTGGTCCCCCGGCCACAAGCTCAGGGTTACCTAGTCGCTGGGCCGCGCGGACGACGTCGAGCACTGCGTGTGCCTGCGATGCGCGAGCCATATATGTGTGGCTGCCCGGCGTGCCCAGTCCTTCATAATCCGTCACCGCAACGGAGTATCCCCGCGCCAGTGACCCGGCGATGAAGACGCCCTCGTACTCCTCGCCCGCAGCCATGGCCCGGGAGGGCGCGCACTGATCGCCCTGCCCTTGGGTTCCCACGGCATACCCCACCAGCGGACGAGCGCCCGCGCCTATCCAGGGCGTGGACGGAACCAGGACGGTGCCGGTCACTGCGACGGGAACACCGGCACTGTTCACGGATCGGTACATGACCCGCTGCACCGCGGCCTGCGCCCTGATGGTCTTAAGGGGATCGACGTAGAAGACCGAAGGCTCAGTCCGGATTACGTCGCCGTTCGCGGGTGGAAGCGCGGCCGGGGCGGCGTAGAAGTCGGCGGGCTCCGGGGCCGCAGTGGCAGCCCCACCGCTGCCCGCCGCGAGCAGGAAAGCAAGGATGAAAGCGGAAGACAGTCGTAGAGAAGGATGCTTCATTGAACCTCCAGTAGTAGCCGTGCTCATCGTTGAGCACGGTTCACGCCAGATGTTACTTATGAGTAACATCCGGGCCTAGGGATTCAGCGAATATTTCTTGCCGCGAGATGGCACTTAACCCCCATGTTTTCCGAAAACATGGGGGTTATGTGCCAACTCGGCAGGGCGGGGCCAACTCGGCGGGGGCTAAGAGACGGGCTGCTGAAACACGTGCCGGCGGACCCAGGCGTGCATGGCGATGGCCGCGGCCGAGGCTGCGTTCATGGAGCGGGTGGAGCCGAACTGCTCAATGGAAAGCGTTGCGACGGCGGCATCGTGCACCTCCGGCGTCAGGCCGGGGCCCTCCTGGCCGAACACCAGCACGCAATTCTTGGGGAGGTCGTAGGTCTCCAGCGGCACGGAGTCCGGGAAGATATCGATGCCGATCACTGCCAGCCCCTCCTCTTCAGCCCACTGGACGAAGTCCTCAACGGTGGGGTGGTGGCGGACATGCTGGTAGCGGTCGGTGACCATGGCCCCGCGACGATTCCACCGCCGTCGACCAATGATGTGTACCTCTTTGGCGAGAAAGGCGTTGGCCGTCCGCACTACGGTCCCGATGTTGAGGTCGTGCTGCCAGTTCTCAATCGCGATGTGGAAGTCGTGCCGCTTGGAATCAAGGTCGGCCACGATCGCCTCGTGCTTCCAATAGCGATACTGGTCCACCACATTGCGGCGGTCACCATCCCTCAACAGGTCCGGGTCCCAGTGCTCGCCAACCGGCCACTCGCCCTCCCAAGGTCCGACGCCGACCTCGGGTTTCGCTTCCGTCTCACCTTCCGGTGTGGTTTCGGCAGGCGTGGGCAGGGCGTTATTGGGGGGAAGGTCAGTCACCCCTCAACTTTAGCCCTGCCCCGTTGCCCGCCTGAGCGCTGAGCTGAGCGCCGTCAGCCCATCTTCCACTTGTTGATGCGGTACGAGTTACCCAATTGCTCGAAGAGCCCGGGGTGTGCATCCCAATACGTTTTGTGGCCACTGACGCCGAGCATCTGCGGGGTTCCCCACGGCGTCACGGAGAACAGGTTCACGGCCTGAATCTCTTCGCCGCGGGCGTTGGTGCACGTGAATCCGATGACCACAGCCGCACCTCTGCGGAACTCACGGATTTCCGGCATGGTGGTCTTGAAGTCGGCTGTGCACTTGTGGCCCACCAGGTTCTGGGGCAGTTCGGTAGCGGTCATCCCCTTGTAGCGGGTTTCGATGTCCTTGATGGCCTTCTTGATCTCTGCCGGATCCTTGCCGAACTTGCCTTCCTCAGACTCTGCGAAGAAAGCGTAGGCGAGCGCGATTCCGTCACCGTCGGCCTCCAGAGTTCCCTGGGCCTTCTTCTGGATCTCTACACCGGTGGTGGGGTCCTTGGTGATGCCAAACGACTCGTCGTGGGTCCACTCGGCCAGGTATTGGAAGGAAGATTCACCCATGACCCACTTGCTGAACAGCGGATCGTCATTAGCCGGTACGTTGCTGGGTCCGGCTAGCTCGTCCCACCCTGCCGGCAGGGGGATGGCGTCAGCGGGGATCTCAGAGGATGCCGACGCCTCGCCGGAAGGTTCAGCAGACGGCTCGGCTGCGGCCTCTGACGCTTCTTCGGAGGACGTCACCGATGGCAGCGGAGTATCAAAGGCTGTCGGCTTGGTCATCGATGGAATCAGCCACGTGAAGGTCACCACCAGCGCAATAATCACGACGACGGCCACACCACCCAGGATGAGGAACAGGGACTTCTTGTTGTGGTCGCCCGGGTTCTGGCTTGGGCCTCCGGGTCCGCCCGGCTGGCCCGGGTAGCCTGGCTGGCCCGGGTATCCCGGTAGCCCGGGCTGGCCCGGGTATCCCGGTTGCCAGGGCTGCGCTTGGGGGTAGCGGTGGACGGTTTCGGCGTACTCGCCATCGGGATGCACCGGCTGGTTCGGGAAAGCCTCAGTCTGGGCTTCCGACTGATAAATCGGCTGAGTCTGCCCCGGCTGGTACTGGCTGTACTGGTCCTTGCCAGTGTCGTATCGCGGCTGCGGAACACCGTCCGGGTCGTAGGGAGGCTGCGGCACTCCGTTGTTGTTGCTCATGACAGGCCCTTTCACATGCGGTGGACACCGGGATGTCTCTGGGGACACCTGGTGGACGATCCGGAACGAGGGGACCTGCTAACAATGCGGCGGCACATAAAAATTCACCATGTCGATCCCCCGACCCACGGTGGTGGCACGCCAGCGCCAACAATCCCAGCGCCGCAACAAGCGTAATCGAGCAAGACGTGCGCAACGCAAGTCAAAGCAGCTATCTGCATGGGCAGAACTATCCACATAAGCGGGATCACAGGAGGATAAGGCGCCCGAATAATGAAAGACTGGGTGGCAGTGCATGAACAATCCCAGCCGGAGGCAAATATGGCAGAAGAAACCACATCCACATCGGTTTACCGGAACGGCCACGAAATCGAATGCTGGCTCACGGACATGGACGGCGTACTGGTTCACGAAAACCAGGCGATCCCCGGCGCGGCTGAGCTGATCCAGCGCTGGGTGGACACGTCCAAGCGCTTCCTGGTCCTGACCAATAACTCCATCTTCACTCCCCGCGACCTCGCTGCCCGCCTGCGCGCGTCCGGCCTGGAAGTCCCCGAAGAGAACATCTGGACGTCCGCGCTGGCCACCGCCCAGTTCCTCAAGGACCAGGTCCAGTCCTCTGATTCGGGCAACCGTGCCTACACCATCGGCGAAGCCGGACTCACAACGGCGCTGCACGAGGCCGGGTTCATCCTCACGGACACCGACCCCGACTTCGTGGTGCTCGGCGAGACGCGTACTTATTCTTTCGAAGCAATCACCATGGCCGTACGCCACATCCTGGCGGGCGCCCGCTTCATCGCCACCAACCCGGACGCCACCGGTCCCTCCAAGGACGGCCCCATGCCCGCGACCGGTGCCATCGCGGCCATGATCACCAAAGCCACGGGCCGCGAGCCGTACATTGTGGGCAAGCCAAACCCCATGATGTTCCGCTCCGCCATGAACCAGATCGACGCCCACTCCGAGACCACGGCAATGATCGGCGACCGCATGGACACGGACATCGTGGCCGGCATGGAAGCGGGCCTGCACACGGTCCTGGTACTCAGCGGCATCACGCAGCGCGAAGAAATCGTGTCCTTCCCGTTCCGGCCCAACCAGATCCTGAATTCGGTGGCCGACCTCAAGAGCCAGATCTAAGGGAAACCCATGGCTGTGCTCAATCTGCGTCCTTTGGCCGGCGGCCGGATACTCAGAGGAAGCCAGCCGTTCGGTTTGGATGCCGCTGCAACGTCGGGTTTCCTGGCGGAGCACGGCATCCAGGCAATTGTGGACCTGCGGAGCGAGCTTGAGCGTTCGTTGGTTCCGTGGCTGGTTCAGGACGACAACGACGGCGGTGGCGGGCCTGCCGCCGTCGTCCCGCCCGCCGTCGAACTCATCCATAACCCGTTGGACCCGAACGCCATCGCAGGGTCGCTCCAGGCCGTGGAAACGGCCGAAGACCTCGGGGATCTGTATCTGGGCTGGATCCGGCTGCGGCCCGAATGGGTGGGTGACGCCCTGCGACCGGTCGCCCGCGGCAAGCGCACGCTTGTTCACTGTTCGCTGGGCAAGGACCGAACAGGTGTGGTGTCGGCAGTCGGACTCCTGGCAGCAGGAGGGACCGAGGACCAGGTGGTGGCGGATTATGCGGCCACCACAGCCAACCTGCCGGACGTACTGGAAGTCATGGCAGAAACCTGGCGCCTGAGCGTTCCCTCAACACCGGCGGAGTATTTCAGCCCCGACCTTATGATCCTGCAGAGCCCCGAAGCTGCGATGCGGCATTTCCTGGCCGGGTTCGCGCAGGAGTTCGGGGACGTGCGGAGCTTTCTGCGCGAGGCGGGCCTCACCGCCGTCGAGGTTGAATCGCTGGCTCTGTAATACTTGGGTGAATGAGTAGGACGAACTGGCTCGCGGACGTCAAACCCCTGCCCGGAGGGTGGGTTCTTCGCTCGGCCATCGTTCTGGCAACCTTGCTTTTTTTGGCGTTGGGGATTCGCTGGCAACAACACGATCTTTCGTCGTTTCAGGGATGGCTGGAGCTGGTAGTCCCGTACCTGCCGCTTCTCGCGCTACTGCTCGGTGCCATGCAAGCGGCTGTTGCCTGGTGCCTCTCCCTGGCGGTCATCACGATCCTGGGCGGAGACGCTTCCCTCCTGGTGGCGATGATCTTCCCCACCATGGTGGTGGTGGCTTTCTGTTCCTTCCTTCTTCCGTGGAAACTGGCCATCAATTTTTCGTTGTTCGTGCCCAGCGTCTTGCTGGGACTGTACATATCAACGCCTGAGATGGCCGACCAACCGGCAGTGCTGCTGGCCTTGGTGGTCTTCCTTGCGGCCGCAGCATGGCGCAGCGTCAACGTTTACCGGCACCGCTACGAACAAAGCACACACCACATCCGTGATTTGCAGGAGCAACAGGCGCAAGTCCGCAGTGAGGAAAGGACCCGTCTGGCCCATGAGCTTCACGACATCGTGGCCCACGACGTGACCATCATTGCCATGCAAGCGCGACGCGCTGAGTTCGTGAACGACCAGGCAAAAACATCCCAAATCCTGGAGGGCATTGGAAATGCAGCGCAGCAGACCCTGCAGGATCTGCGCAGCCTTGTGACCCTCCTCAAGGAAGAGGAAAGGGACGAGCCGGGAAGCGGTTCGCAGATACCGGACCGCGAAGGGCAGGACACTGATTTCCTGGATGCTCCAGCGATGTCCGGTGAAACCACCACCGCCGTGGGCTTGGTCCATGACCTCGACGGAGTGGTCGAAGCATTGGATCGGGCAGGCTTCCAGGTGAGCCTCGTCGTCGAGGGCGAAGTAGCCCGGATTCCGGCCAGCCTGCGCCAGGCGCTTCGCCGGACGGTACGGGAAATGGGGACGAACGTGCTCAAACACGCCGACCCGTCCGGGATAGTGGATCTGCGCTTGTCTGTAGGGGCCGATCGCGTGCAACTGGCATCAGAGAACACGGTCTCCACCGCGGAGGCGATCATGTCTTCCCGGACCGGGCTTGAGGCAATGAGTGCCCGCTGCGAAGTGTTCGGAGGATTCATGGACGTCGGCCTCAGGGACGGGCGCTGGACCACCGCGGTGTCCATCCCGCTGGAAGGCTTGGCGTCCGCCAATTCGTGATCGCATTTATGGGAGGATTGGCTCCGTGACTGACATTGGGGGATCAGTATGACGCGAGTGTTGTTGGTGGATGATGAGCTGTTGGCGCGGGAGATCCTGCGTGATTACCTCTCGTCGGACCCGTCCATCGAGGTCGTAGGTGAGGCGTCGGATGGGCGCGTGGCGGTGGTCCAGGCAGCTTCGCTTCGCCCGGATGTGATCCTGATGGATATGCAGATGCCGGTGATGGACGGTGTGGCTGCAACGGCCCAAATCCATGCAGACTTCCCGGAAATCGCCATCCTGGGGTTGAGCACCTTCTCGACGGATCGCTACGTGGTAGACCTATTGCGTGCTGGAGCGTCAGGTTACCTGGTCAAGGACACGCTGCCCAAGGAGATCACTGCCGCCATCCACACTGTGATGGCCGGTGAGTCCGTACTATCCTCCAAAGTGACACGGCATGTTGTGACAGGGCTGGCGGAGTCCGTCCCGGCCGAAGTCGTTCCGGACCCGAAGCTCGTGGACGCGCTGACCAAGAAGGAGCTGGAGGTGATCCAGTTGCTGGGACGTGGAATGAGCAACCGGGAGATGGCTGAAGAGCTCTTCGTGACAGAGTCCACCATCAAGGCGCGGTTCGTGAACGTGATGGAGAAACTCGGAGTGAGGGATCGGGTGCAGATCCTCGTAGCCGCCGTCGAAGGAGGGCTTGTGGACCTTAGCCCCGGTTCGCGGACAGGGCTGGGTTCGTGAGGACCCGGACAAGCTAGCTGCGTCCCAAAATCTCCTTGATGGGCCGAACCAAGCCTTCGACGGCTTGCTCAATGGCGGCTGGGGCCACATGGTCGACGGCGGTATCCGGACTGCGGACGAGCTCGCCACCCCATCCCATCACCTCGTAATGTGCAAGAGAACGGGCCAATTCAAGCGGGGACTGCCACGCGCGATTTAGATTCGTGCGGGCAAATTCCCTGGCCTGCTCCACAGCTTCCAAGTGCTCCGCAACACTGAATCCAGCCACTGTTGACAGCGCCGTTTCCAATACGGCCGACCCGTTGGGCCGGGACGCGATGACTTGCCACGTCACCGTTGCCGTAGAGCCCTCCAGCCCCCGGCCGGCTTGAAGGATTGCTTGGTACCCGGACTTTTGAATGGCGTCGGGCAGCAGGGTTCCCGGTCCTCCGGCGATCAGGCAAATGGCCAGGAAAGTTGCGGCGAACCCGACGTTCGCGGCCGGGTCCTGACCGATGATGAATGTCTGCTCGAATCCTTGTGCCGTGGTCTGCTTCATGGTGCTCCGGAATGCTTGCTGAGGAAAGGGAGACACTTCTCCCTTGCGTTCCCACAGGCGGCCTTCAAGATCTTCCAGGACGCTGGCAGTACCCACAACAGCGAGCACGGGGTCACCAAATAATCCCAACTGCTCGGTGTTCACGACATCTTCAATCCAGCTCCGTGCAGCACCCTCCGGCAGTGTCGCCGTCATGACCACGGCGCCGTCACCGGGCGTCCACGTCACGGCAACCGGCTGCTTGGCTGGCCCGCCCTGTTCCCCAGCCCGGGTAACGGCATCACGCAGGCGCGCGACGCCGTCGGAAGCAGTCCGCCAGCCCATCGACACGGTGGTGAAGCGGGAACGCCGGTCAACCTGGCCAAAGTATCGGCGAGTGGTGATCATTGGAGAATCTCCTCGGAAGGCTGGACGGTCAGTGTCACGGAGTGCTGATCGGCGAGACGCCGTGCCGCGGCGGTGACTAAGGGCCTCAGCCGCGCGGCGTCGTCGGATATTTCCGCGATGGACTCCGCCAGTTCAGCGGCGAACGTCGGGGCCCCCCTCAGGAGCACGTCACGTGTGACGGTCCGCGCGAGCCGTTGGTCATCGTGGGTGAACCTTTCCATCCGGAGTACTGTGCGGCGGGCCGCAAGCATGATGGCTGCATCATCCGCAATAGCCAACGCCCGGAATCTCTCGGGAGGATCAATGGCCTGTCCGGTGTCATCGACCAAGACAAACAGGTCGTCCCGGGTCAGGTCCCCTGGCCCGAACAAGCCAACGCTGGCGTCAAGACCATCCTGCTGGGAGAGCAGCTCAGCTGCCACAAGGTCGCCGAGGAGGTCCGGACATGCCGAATCCCCAATCGCTGCCGCTGTTGCGGAGAGTACGCGTGTGGATTCGACCTCGCTGGAGTAGATCGTGGACGTCGACCCACCCCTGCGGACGGAGTTTTGGAGCACGGGAACCAAGGGCGCCTCGTCTGAAATTCCCGAGAACGGCGCGGCCAGCAACCGGAGCGCTTCCAAGGGATCCTCCGATGTCACCACCGTCAAAACCGCTTCCGAGGGACGGTAAAGGCGGCGATGAAGAGCTCGTAGCTTTTCACGGGTAACCCGGGCTGCGAGGTCACTATCGCCAGTGCCATCGTGACCGTTGGGGTGGTCCGCCCAATAGCGTGCAGTCAGGTGCGGCCAAGGCAGGACTCTCCCCGGAGCTTGAGCCAGACGTTGAGCCCGTTCTGTCGCAACGGCACCTATTTGTTCAGTTATCTGGTGTTGAGTCAGCGCGGGACGGAACACCTGCTCAACCAGGCGATGGGAGATCTGTTCGAGGTGTCCACTGGGACCGGTTTCGTAGAACTCGGAATAGTCCATGTGCGTGTTACCGCCGAGGACTCCCCCGGCCTTGTGAACGGAAACCTGCCGTTCGGATGCCGTGACGTTTTCGCTGTCCTGGTAGACCATGTGTTCGAGGAGGTGCAGCATGCCTTCCTCTCCCGGCATTTCATGGCGCATTCCCGCCGGCACCCCGAGGCTCATGGAAATGATGCGGGCGGATGGATCGTGGATGGCGATCAGCCTTGTCCCGATGTCCGATCGCATGCCGTACACAGCTCGGCCGTCCAGTGTGCCGAGAACGGAAGGGGTAGTCATCGCACCTCCATGGTGGTGTCCAAGTACGAGCCGGCGAGGCGCAGCAGTGCCTTCGCCTGAGCTTCGCCTGCGCCGGCGTAGTGGTGCCAGTCGTAGGCATGCTGGGCGATCCTGAAGGCCAGTGCCGGGCCAATCCCGGACGGTCCGGGAGCTGCCCCGCATGTTTCCAGGAAACCGTTGCGCATTTCGTCAAGGGCTGGCCGGAGAGCAGGGTGGAAGGCATGCAGTTCCGCCATCTCTCCGAGCACCCAGGCGATGTCATAGCCGGGGTGGGCAAGCCCGAGGTCCTCACCGGTGAGAAGCGAGCCGGCGGCGCCATCCGGGGTCACCACCCAGTGGGCCATCCCGGGATATCCGTGAACCACCACTTGGTCAGGGCTGGAAAGCATGGACTTGATCCAACGACGGATCTCCAACAGGCCGATTTCGCCCAGGACTTCGCGCGCCGGCGCCCATGTCCCTCCCAGCCAGGGCTCCGCGCGCTGGACGGTTCGTGGCGTGCTTTCAGGAAAGTCGCCGATGAGGGACGCATTTTCATGGAGACAGCTCAAAGCAGTTCCCCATAGCCGCCCTGCTGCCTTGAGGTTTGCGGGCTCTCCTCCCGTGATGAGGTCGAAGACCGTGGACCCGGCCGGCGTCGAGTAAGAACGGTGGCGATCACCCCCGACACCTAATACCAGGAGGTCACTACCGGGGACAGAGTCGATGCTGACCGGCAGGGAAGAGAAGGGAATCGGCGCTCCGACTCCGAGGCTATGCACCCATTCATAGGCCCCTCCGACCTCGTAGACACCCGTGGACAGCAGATCCGTCCGGGTCGAGCGGATGGCGGACTTCTGCCGGGAATCCATCGCGGCGCTCATACCGTAGCCGCGTCTTTGGTCATCCCCGCACGTAGGAGCCGTTCTTCTTCCAGCCGGCGCATCACGGCAGGGAACGACGGCGGCACCCAGGCCATGGCGACGTCGCTGGACTCGCTGGGGCCAGGGACGGGGTCAATGACCAGGAAATTCTCCGGCTTACGCAGTTTCCTGAGGGTCTCGGCGACAATCGGGTTCGCCAAGGCTCGCGGCGGCAAGGCCGGAGCGATGCAGACCTGGGCCTCCGTAGTCATTGCTGCCAGCAACGACGGCGAATCAGCGATGCCATGAGCCAAGCGCGATGAATAGTCCAGGGTTGCCGGATAGACCAAGATGAGGTCTGCCCACTCTGCCAGATCGATGTGCGCAGCAATGAGCTCTTCGCCCCAGCTATCGGCCTGTACACGGGACTTCAGCCGGGACTCAATGCTGTGACGGGTAATAAATCGCTGCGCGGAGTCCCGCATGATCACCTTGAACTCTGTTTCCGGTGCTGCGGAAACAGCCCATTCAATCCAGAAGGGCATTACTTGGGTGACTGCCGAGCCTGTGAGAATCAGGGCAACCTTGGAGTATCCGAAGGCTTCGAGGGTGAGGTCCGCCCATATCGGACGGGGACTGCTGTCAGTGGTGGTCATGGCAGGTCTCAGCATTCAGGAGGGTGGGTCGGACAGAAATGGGTCAGGAGGCGCCAGCGTGATGATGTTTCCACCACCTCGCTGGCGCCTTCCCCGTGTTCAGGCCTGCCTAGCAGCCCATGGTCAGGGTTGCGCCGATGATCACCCCTGCACAGAACGGCGAGGTGGCCGGCGCGTCGGTGGCTGCGTCGCCGCCGAGCTCGTCAGCAGCCGTAAAGGTGCTGTGCGCCCGGGCCAAGTCGGTGAGGTCGGCCTGCGGGATGTCAGTGATGGTGTTCGTCATGATGGTGTCTCCTTTTGATGGCACCACGTGGTGGGTGCGTCCGGGGTGCTAATGAATGTTGCTTGTGGTTGTAATGCCGTTTGGTTGGGATGCCGCCCTGGGCGGGTTAGCAGCCGGCACCGAGTGTGGCGCCAACGATGATGCCGATGCACAGCGGCGAGGTTGCGGGAGCTTCGGTTGCAGCGTCGCCGCCGAGCTCGTCAGCAGCCGCGAAGGTGCTGTGGGCGCGTGCAAGATCGGTCAGGTCGGCCTGGTGGAAGTTAACGATTGCGTTGGACATGGTGTCTCCTGTTTGGTTTGCTTCCCATCTGAGTGGGAAGGGTTTTCTTTTCTGGGTTCCTCATGGGAGGTCTTTGGGTGCCCGGGCGGCGGTAGTCCACTGCCCGGAGTCGTCACTGGCCCGTGTTGTATCCAGGCCGGTGAGGGTTGATGCAGGCCGTTTGCGCTTCTTCAAACCAAGCGGGTTCGAGGTCGGTTTTTTCCACGGATGCACGGAGAAGTGCGTCCGCCAGTACCCTTGAGCGGTGCTGACCGAAGCTGAGGCCCCGGTACGCCGGACGAGGATCCCTTGGTTCCATGGCAAGTGCCAGGCGGTCTCCCACGTGATGGGTAAAAACCGAGACAGGCGTGTCGTGCGCGGACAAGGATGTAAGGGCAGTGCGAACAAGGGAAGTCGCGGCGTCTGAATCGATGGCTGACACGTAAATGACCATCGCGTCACTGCGTGGGAAGGCGAGGGATGACGAGAGGGTCTTTACCTGGTGGCTAAGGCCGCTGGCGGCAAGGGCTCCAAGAACTTTCGGCCACACTTCAAGCGCCTCAGATGCCGTCACGCAGGATATGTACAGCCTTGAAGCGTCCGCATGGTTCACCGAACCGTGGGCCCCGAGCGCAAGAAGGAATCCGGGGGTGGCGCGGCTTCGCCAACTGGGAACACGTACCCCGACGATTTCGTCCAGAGGGTTGCGTACCAGGGCCTCTTCGGGGAAGAGGACCTTCACTCCGGAGAGCTCCACCACCTGGTGCGGAACGCCTTGGACGGACGTCCCTGCCTGCGTCCTCGCCGACGCCGACTGGACCGGCGCTGTCCCCGCCGACGCCGACGCCGACGCCGACTGGATAACGGTGCGGTGCGGAATGGCATCAATAAGTGCCGCAGCAAGGTCCTGGTGGCCGGTTCCTGGCACGGTCTCGATGCCCGGGTGCCCGACATGGAGGTGTGTGTAGATCGCCCCGGCCACCTGCGAGCGCAACTCGGTGAGGCTGGTGGCACGAAGTGTGGTGGAGCCTATTCCGGCGGTGAGCCGATGGGCGTCAACGGAAACCCTGTGTTCCAGGGACGCCAACACCTGTCCGAATGAAGCCGGTGTTGGAGCGTTGAGTGTGACGGTCATCGAGGTGTCCTTTCGAAACCGAGGGCGCTGACGTAGTGGCCGGGCGAAAGCAGTGCCTCCCGCCCAACGCCCGCGGCTGCCCGTTCGATGCCGGGGAGCCGGGACACCATGGGAGCCCTGGTGATGGTTCTGTCCACGAGATGCCATCCCAAGTGGGCAGTAGCGCGAACCGGCAGATCCGGATCTTCGTAATTGGCATGATCGGCATAGGAGGTCCACATCCGGCGGATTGACGGAACAATGGCAGCCATCCGTTCGGCGATGCGTGCCGACGCGCTTTCGTCGTCGAACCTGGCTGGGGGTGCGGAGGCCCCTCCGCGGGTAGTCACAGTGTCCAGGACCGCCCTGTACATCCACTCACCTGCAAGCATTCCAAGGTCCCGGGCAGGATCGCCGAGTCCAAACTCCTCCCAGTCAAGGACACACAGGCTCCCGTTGTGGAGATGGAACTGATCAAGGCGCAAGTCGCCGTGGATGGGGCGTTCTTGGTGCTTCCGTTCCGATGCCCTCAGCCGGTCCGCAGCGGCAACCAGCTCCGGGTCATTCTGCAGTTCTGCCCAGAGGGCCATCTCCGCCACTGTGAACTCAAGGTAGCGAGTGTGCGGAACGCCAACCGCGAGCATTTCCACGGGTGGGCTTGGAGGTGCCGAGCGCTCCAACCCAAAGGTAGGACCGGAGTGGAGCCGGGCGAGTAATGCGCCCGCTTCCTCCGGAAAGGTGTCCGGCATGGACTCCTCCACCAGCAACTGCGCCAGGCTGGTTCCGGGGCAGTGTTCAAAAACCAGGAGGCCATTCTTAGCGTCGCTGCCGATGAGCTGAGGCGTTGCCGGCGCACATTCCGGGGACTGCTCGGCAAATGCGGCGAAGGCAACCGACCGGCCGAAAGACATCGGGCCGGAAGCCTGCGCTGAGATGTGCTTGACGAAGACCTTTTCCCCGCTCCGCAGCCTCATGTTCCACGTGCCGTTGCGGCCGGCGAAAGCGGCCGGGGCGATGTCTGCCACTGTTTCTCGGCCGTGGCCTGCAAGGACAGTGGTCGCCAGGCCGGCTGCGTGGCGTGCGGCCGGAGTGGTGGACTGCGGGTGCGGAGCTGTGGCGGTCATCATGAGGGTCTCCATCAGAGCAGCAGGGTGGTTACCGCATAGGCGGCCAGTATGCCGACCAGCAGAAGGGCGATGTTGCGGATGAGCTTCTTGGTGGCCAGTGACTGGTTGCGCTTGTTGTCAGACATGGTTTTTCCTATCTGGAGCCCGATGAGCCGGGCCCGTGGACTAAGTGTCGAGTTGGGGCTAGGCCATCTCGTCGGAGGTGAGGGACTGTTGCAGGGAAACCCGTGAGCCGGTGCGCAGTGCGTTGTTCCGGTAAATTACGGTGGCCAACCAGAACAGCACGGGAATCGCCGCCACCGATATGCCGGCGGCCAGCACCATCTCCCACGTGGATACGTCTTCCAGTGCGAAGCGCATCGGCATGAGGTAGGAGGAGAACAGCGGCACGAAGGACAGTCCTTCCAGCCACGGGTTCCCCATGTTCATGGGCAGGACGTAGAGGGAGACCACCAAGAGCACCATTTGCAGGACGGACAGCGGCATGACCGCTGTGCCCAGATCCTCTTGCCGGGAGACCGTCGAAGCGAGAGTTGTGTTCAAAGCTGCGAATATCACGTAGCCCAAGAGGAACCAGAGGATGAACCACAGCAGGCTGGGTCCCACGGCGACGTTGATGAGGGACCAGCCCCCCACAACGCTGAACCCCACCACAGCGGCGCCACCGATCGCCAGCAGTTGGACGAGGGTAACCAGCCCAATGCCGATCATCTTTCCAGCCAGTAGCGGGACGATGCCGATCTTGGTCAGCAGGATCTCCACGATCCTTGACGACTTCTCCTCAACCACCCCGGAGGTCAGGCTCGATGCCGAGTAGACCAGGGATGCCAGCAATGCGCTGATCATGGCGGTGGCGAAGATGGCGCGGGGGTCAAAGCTCATTGCCCCGGTCCCGCCAAATGAGTCCACAAGGAACCATCCGCCGATCCCGGCAACAGCGCCGGCGAAAAGGGCCAGAAGCCCTGTTGCAGTGAGTATGGTCCGGTTCCCCAGCCGGGTAAGGATCTCGCGCCGTATGATCAGGCGCGTCTCACGTAGTCCACTCCCGGAAGAAGGAGCGGCGCTTCGGGTTGTGCGATCAAATGTTGTTGCGCTCATTGCGATACTCCAACTTTGTCGAGGGAGCGCTCCGCCCCCGGGGTGATACCTGGACCGGACGAAATGAACTTGCCGGCAAGCAGGTCAGCCAATGACCTCTGTGCGGACACAATGCTCTTCAGCCCGCCGTGTCGTTGCGCTGCTGCAAGGATTTCGCCGGGCACGTCCCGTCCTGAGCCGTCCACCGAGACGAGGACCGTGGTGCGGTCGGCGGCGGAAAACTCCACGTTGACGCCCCGGGCCATCGAGACTTCAGCGGCGAACGAATCTGCCGTGCGGGAGAAGGCGAGCCGCCAGCGGCTTTTACCGTCGTCCTGCAGCTCCACGACACTGCCGCTCGCCGTCACACGACCGCGATCGAGAATGCAGACCTTGTCGCACAGGCGCTCTACGAGCTCAAGTTGGTGTGAGGAAAAGAGAACCCCGACGCCCCGGTCCGCCTGCTCCCGGATGAGTCGGGACATGGTTTCGACGGCGATGGGATCCAACCCCGAGAATGGCTCGTCCAGCACCAACAGTGCCGGGTCCCCCACTAAGGCGACGGCCAGCTGGACGCGCTGCTGGTTTCCCAAGGAGAGGTCCTGGACCAAAGCCTGCTCACGGCCTTGCAGGCCGAGGGAGGCGATGAGTTCGTCTGCAACCTCACGTGCGGCGCCGGCTTGGTGCCCTTCCAGCAGGGCGAAGTGAATGATCTGGTCCCTCACCGGCATCTGGGGGTAGAGGCCTCGTTCCTCGGGCATGTACCCGATGCGCCTCCGGTCCTTGGCTGTGATGGGCAAGGCTTCCCAGGTGACTTCGCCGTGGTCCGGGGTCAGCAGACCAAGGATCACGCGCATGGTGGTGGTCTTACCTGCACCGTTGCCGCCGATGAATCCCACGATCTCCCCGCGATGGACCGTGAGGTCCACATCGTGGAGGACCCTGCGGTCACCGAAGCTGCGGCTGATGCCCGTGAGCTGTAGGCCGTTCATACTTCGCTCCTCGAAATTCGTTCTTGTTTCCTGTCAAGAACGACGCTACGGAGGATCGGGGATATCCACCCTGTACTCGAGTACAGAGCTCACTTGTACAAAAGTTCACCTAGGCCGGGCGGATGACCTTACCGTTGGGCTCTTGGTATGACGGCTCCTGGGGCTCGGGTGGGAGCGGCTGGAGCTCATCCTGGACGCGTTCCAGCAGCGGCCGGTAGATGCTGCCGTTCCACTGCGGGCTGGCATGGGCGGGCCGGGCGCCTTCCGTGCTGAGCGTGGGCATCGCCATGTTGGCTCCGAAGACTTTGCTCCACCCCGCACGCGCAGACTCATAATCGACGGTGGCGTCCTTGGCGTTGCCTATGAAAGCCATCTTGGAGCCCCCGATTTTTCCCGCCAGCCGGAGGCCGTCAAAGTGGTAGATGTACGCCGACTCCGTCTGTATCAGGACGCTGGACGGGGCGATCGGCGATAGTTGCTCCAGGCTTTGGTCCAGAATCTGGCGCCAGGTGCGCTCATCCTTATGCGCCACCCGCTCCCCCAGCTCGTAGCCGCCGCGCAGGACCGAAGGGATTCGGAAGCCATTCTCGTAAAGGAACACCACGCCGTCGAACCAGCTTTGGTCCAGGACGTCGGCGCGGCTGAACGGACTCGAATCCAAGACGATCAATTGCGTCTCGACGCCGTGCAGCTCCAGCAGGCGGGCGGCGACCTGGGTGGCGAGCATTCCGCCGAAGCTGTGGCCGTAAAAGTACAGCTTCTCCAGTTCCAGTTCACGGACGTGCAGGATGATTTCGCGGACTATTTCGTCCACGTCCAGGCCCAGGTTTGAATATCCGACGGCGGCAAGGCGGCCGCGCTGATGAAGGGCAGGACGCAGTGAGTTGAGTATCCACTGGGCCTCTTCCCAGCTGGTTTTATAGCCCGGAAAGAGGATCCAGCTGGCCTTGGGGAAGTACAGGTCCGAGTACGGATCCGGAACGCGGAGGATCTTGGTGGCCCGCCGCTCGGCCTGTACGCGCCGGGTGAAAAGCATGTCCGCGGCGAGCGCTCCCGAGGCTCCGGCGGTGATGAGGAAATTGCGGCGGGACGTTTTCTTCAGCCGGGCAGCGTAGGGCAGGATCCGGGCCCATGAGCCCGGATCCTCGGCCTGTACCGGTTCCGGAGTCGCCGGCGTGGGGAGGTTTTCGTTCACCTCCGGCGGCGCCGTGAGCTTCCCTACTTGAACGTCCACGCAGCAAGCATAGGCTTCGTGGGCACTGCCTTACAGCCCCGTAGTTCCTAGTTGAGGCCCAGTTCATCCTTGCCGAAGGCGAAGAGGTACGGCACGCCGGTTTCGGCTTCGATCTTCTCTTTGGCGCCGGTGTTGCGGTCCACGATCACGGCCACTGCCACAACGTTGCCGCCCGCTTTACGGACACCTTCGACGGCGGTCAGTGCGGACCCGCCGGTGGTGGACGTATCCTCGAGCACCACTACGTTGCGGCCTTCAACCGAGGGGCCTTCCACCTGGCGGCCCATGCCGTAGGACTTCTGGGCCTTGCGGACAACGAAGGCGTCCACGGCACGGCCGGCGTCGGCAGCGGCGTGCATCACAGCGGTACCTACGGGGTCGGCACCCATGGTGAGCCCGCCGGCGCACTCAACTGACACGCCGGCGTCGTCGATCATTGCCAACATGACCTGACCCACCAGCTTGGAGGCCTCGTGGTGCAAGGTGATGCGGCGGAGGTCGATGTAGTAGTCCGCTTCCTTACCGCTGGAGAGGATTACCTTGCCGCGGACCACCGCGAGTTCTTTGATGAGTTCAAGGAGGCGGGCGCGGGCAGCAGCAGTATCAGGCGTGGAAGTCATGGCTCCTAGTTTAGTGGGGCCGCCGTGGTGGCGCGGATCACCAGGCGGGGATTGACGATCTGATCGCCGATTCCGCCGTCGCCATCCAGTTGCTGCAGCACCGCTTCCATGCAACGGCGGCCGAGTTCCTCGAAGTCCTGCTTGATGGTGGTCAGGGGTGGCATGAAGAATTCGGCTTCGGGTTGGTCGTCATAGCCCACCACGCTGATGTCGCCCGGCACGTGCAGGCCGGCTTCCTGGACGGCCCGGAGTACGCCCACTGCCATTTGGTCGTTCGCGACGAACACGGCCGTAACGGTGTGTTGTTTGATGAGGTCCAGCCCTGCGCGGTATCCCGATGCCGCGTCCCAGCCGCCTTGGAGCAGGATGTCCGCGCCCAAACCAGCATGTGCCAGCGATTCCTGCCATCCCTTGATGCGCTCGGCGGCGTCGATCCAGTGCGGCGGGCCGGAGATGTGGGCGATACGCCGATGCCCCAAACCGATCAGGTGGTCAACAGCGAGGCGCGCTCCGAGCCGCTGATTCAGTGATGCGCCCGTCAGCTGGTTGCCCGTGCCCGCCCCGACAGCCACGATCGGCACGGGAAAGGAAACATCGCGCAGGACCGCGAGGACATCGGGGTGCGGAACCAGGATGACGATCCCGTCCACGGACTGGTTCCGGAAGTGCGCGATCGCATCGTTGACGCTGTCGTCGGTCACTTCCCGGAGGTTCGCGATGCTAACGAAGTAGCCTGCTTCACGCCCCGCTTGTTCGACTCCCAGGAGGGTGTTCGCGGGTCCGAACTGACCTGTCTCGCAGGCAAGCACGCCGATGGTCCGGGATCGCCGGGTGACCAGGCTGCGGGCGGCGGTGTTGCGGCGGTACCCAAGCTGCGCAATGGCTGATTCCACGCGTTCCTTGGTGTGGCCGCTGACGTTCGGATGGTTGTTCAGTACGCGGGAAACGGTTTGGTGCGAGACTCCTGCCATTTTGGCCACGTCACCCATGACGGGAGGCCTGGCCTTTTCGTCAGGCCTCGCCTTTTCGTCAGGCCTCGCCTTTTCGTCAGGCCTCGCAGCTGTGCCCGTCCCGGCCCCGGGCGTTGCCGGGGGCCGGGACACTCCCCCTCTGGACATCAGCGACTATTTCGCGTCGACGACGACGGGCTCAGACTTGGCGGGGGTGGTCGTTTCGGTTGCCGGAGGCGTGGTCTTCCACTTGAAGCGACGGCCCATGGAGGAGCCTCCGCCCGAACCGGTGCGGTTCTTGTTGAAGATGTCGAAGCCGACGGCGAGCAGCAGCACCAGGCCCTTGATGAGCTGCTGGTAATCCGTTCCCAAGCCAAGGATGGACATGCCGTTGTTGAGGACGCCCATGATCAGGCCGCCGATCATGGCGCCGGCTACTGTTCCGATGCCGCCTTGGACTGCAGCGCCGCCGATGAAGGCAGCAGCAATGGAATCGAGTTCGAAGCCGGTGCCGCCTGCGGGTTGTGCCGAGTTCAGGCGGGCCGTGAAGACCAGACCGGCCAGGGCAGCGAGGACACCCATGTTGACGAAGAGACGGAAGGTGACCTTTTTGGTCTTGATGCCCGAGAGCTCAGCTGCGTGGAGGTTGCCGCCGATCGCGTACGTGTGCCGGCCGAAGATGCTGTTGTTCATCAGTGCCGAATACACGATCACCAGGACAGCCAGGACGATCAGGACAATCGGGGTGCCACGGTAGCTGGCCAGCAGGAAGGTGATGATGAGCATCAGCACTGCGATGAACCCGTTCTTGACGGCAAACCATGCCATCGGTTCATTCTCCAGATTGAACTTGCGGCGCACCCGGCGTTCCTTGATGGCCTGGAACAAAATGGCAGCTGTACCGCCGACACCGAGGATGACCGTCAACCACTCCAGGACGGATGTGCCGCCGGAAATGTCCGGCAGGAAGCCGCCACCGAGGGCCCGCAATTCGTTCGGGAACGGGGTGATCTGCTGGTTCTTGAGGGTAATGAGCGTCAGGCCACGGAAGATCAGCATTCCCGCGAGGGTGACGATAAATGCGGGGATGCCCACATAGGCAATCCAGTAACCTTGCCACGCACCAACCAGCGCACCCACGAGGAGGCAGGCGGGGATGGCCAGCCACCATGCCCAGCCCCAATGGACGATCATCACGCCTGCCACAGCGCCGATGAAGCCTGCAATGGAGCCAACGGAGAGGTCGATGTGTCCGGCGATGATGACCATCACCATGCCGATGGCGAGGATCAGGATGTAGCTGTTCTGGACCACCAGGTTGGTGACGTTCTGCGGCTGGAGCAGGATGCCGTCGGTCAGTACCTGGAAAAGGATGACGATCAGGATCAGGGCGACGAAGATGCCAACCTGGCGAAGGCGGCTTGTGAGGAAGCCAAGGGATTCTCGTAGGGCGGACATGTTCGCTATTCCTTCTCTTGAGTCATGAAGTGCATGAGGGTTTCCTGGGTGGCTTCGGCGATGGGGACTTCGCCGGTGATGTGGCCCGCGGACAGCGTGTAGATCCTGTCGCAGATGCCCAGGAGCTCCGGAAGCTCAGAGGAGATCACAATGACGGCTTTCCCCGCCGCTGCGAGCTCCGCAATGATTGTGTAAATCTCAAACTTGGCGCCGACGTCGATGCCGCGGGTTGGTTCGTCCAGGATCAGGACGTCAGGGTCCGAAAACATCCATTTGCTCAGCACCACCTTTTGCTGGTTTCCACCCGAGAGCTTGCCGGTGATGGCAGCAACGGAAGGAGCTTTGATGTTCATGCTCTTCCGGTAGTGGTTGGCAACGGTGGTCTCCTTGTTGCCGTCCACCCACCCTCGTTTGGCCAGCTTGTTCAGTGCTGCCATGGAGATGTTCCGCTTGATGTCTTCAATAAGGTTCAGGCCGTAGTGCTTGCGGTCTTCGGTGGCGTACGCAATCCCGTGGTCGATTGCGTCGGAGACCGTGGACGTGTCGATTTCCTGGCCATACTTGTAGACCTTGCCCGATACCGCCCGCCCGTAGGTCCGGCCGAATACGCTCATGGCCAGCTCGGTCCTGCCGGCACCCATGAGCCCTGCAAGGCCTACTACTTCGCCCTTGCGGACATTGAGGCTGGCGTTGTTCACCACCATGCGGGAATGGTCCTGCGGGTGCTGGACCGTCCAGTCTTCGATGCGGAGGACTTCCTCGCCGATGTTGGGGGTCCGGTCCGGATAGAGGCTTTCGAGGTCGCGTCCAACCATGCCCCGGATGATGCGTTCCTGGGTGATCTGGCCTTGGTCCAGACGCAGGGTCTCAATGGATTTCCCATCACGGATGATGGTGACGGCGTCGGCCACTTTGCGGATCTCGTTGAGTTTGTGGCTGATGATGATGCTGGTCACGCCCTGGCCCTTAAGGTGCAGGATGAGGTCCAGCAAGTGGTCCGAGTCTTCATCGTTCAGTGCCGCTGTGGGCTCATCCAGGATGAGGAGTTTCACCTCTTTGGACAGCGCCTTGGCGATCTCCACCAATTGTTGCTTGCCAACACTGATGTGTTGGATGGGGGTGATCGGGTTTTCGCTGAGGCCTACGCGTGCCAGCAGCTTGGCGGCTTCCAGGTTGGTCTTCCGCCAGTCCACCCAGCCCTTATTGGCAAGCTCGTTGCCGAGGTAGATGTTCTCGGCGATGGACAGGTACGGGCTGAGGGCCAGTTCCTGGTGGATGATCACGATGCCGCGCTTCTCGCTGTCCGTGATGCTGGAAAACTCACAGGGCTCATTTTCGAAGAGGATGTCGCCGTCGAAAGTGTTGTGCGCGTAGACGCCGGACAACACCTTCATGAGGGTGGACTTCCCTGCTCCGTTCTCGCCACAGATGGCGTGAACCTCACCCCGGCTAACGTCCAGGGTGACGTCCTGAAGGGCTTTTACCCCGGGGAAGGTCTTGGTGATTCCTCGCATTTGAAGAATGGGTACGTTCATCGTCAATTCCCGCTGACTGGTTGAAACTGGGCCAGGCCGAGGACTCGGAGGCTCTGGAGGAGGCTGTGGCCCCGTCGCACTGCGCACTGCAACACAGCGGTTCGGGGCCACAGACCGGGGACGTGATTACTTGACGTCGGCTTCCGTGTAGTAGCCGGAGTCGATCAGTTCCTTCTTGTAGTTGTCCTTGGTGATGATGACGGACTTCAGGAGGAAGGCCGGAACAACCTTGACCTTGTTGTTGTAGGTCTTGGTGTCGTTGGTTTCCGGTTCGGTTCCCTTGAGGACAGCGTCAACCATCTTCACGGCCTGCGAGCCGAGCTGGCGGGTGTCCTTGAAGATCGTGGAGTACTGCTCGCCGGCGACGATGGACTTCACTGAGCCCTTCTCTGCATCCTGGCCGGTGACAACGGGCAGGTTGCCGGTGGAGTAACCGCCGGTGCTGCTCAGTGCCGAGATGATGCCGATGGACAGGCCGTCATACGGGGAAAGCACGCCATCCAGCTTGGTTCCGGAACTGTAGGCCGAGGTAAGGATGTCTTCCATGCGCTTCTGGGCTACGGGTGCCTGCCAGCGCAGGATGGCTGCCTGCTCGAACTTGGTCTGGCCGCTGGGAACCTTCAGGGTGCCTGCATCCAGGTACGGCTTGAGGGTGTCCATGGCGCCGGTCCAGAAGAAGTTGGCGTTGTTGTCGTCCGGGCTGCCCGCGAACAGTTCGACGTTGAACGGGCCCTTGCCCTCAACCTTGTTGCCGCTCGCGTCCACCAGGCCCAGGCCGGTCAGCAAGGAAGTGGCCTGCTGGACACCCACGGTGTAGTTGTCGAACGTGGTGTAGTAGTCGACGTTCGGCGTGCCGTTGATGAGGCGGTCGTAGGCAATGACCTTGACGTTCTGTTCCTTGGCCTTGGCCAGGACGTCTGTCAGCGTGGTGCCATCGATGGCTGCGATGATGAGCGCCTTGGCACCCTTCGTCAGCATGTTCTCAATCTGGGAAACCTGCGTGGGAATGTCATCGTTGGCGAACTGGAGGTCCGTCTTGTAGCCAAGGTCCTTCAGGGACTTCTCAACGTTGGCCCCATCTGCGATCCAACGCTCGGACGTCTGGGTCGGCATTGAAATGCCTACCAGTGAATCGCTGGGATTTGCACTGCTGGTGGACTCGGCAGTGCCTCCGCGACTACCGCAGCCTGTGGCTCCGACAGTCAAGGTCAGGACAACCGCTACGGCGCCCAGGAGTTTCTTCAATCTCACGATGCTCTCCTTCCGCGGCAGCATTGCCGCGAACTCTGATGCGGCCGGAGCATCTGCGCGTCCGGCGGTGAAGCGATTTGTGATCTGCGGCCAGCTGGGTGCCACATGCCACGAAAGGTGGTGCGAATGCCATTGTGAACGCTAACAATACCGTCGGTCAAGTGCCGTGGATCACGAAATGATTGCAGCCTCGGACCGCCCGCAAAACTCTTGACTTGAAACGTTGTTAGCGTTCACAATTGGCGGGCTCATCCGCGGTAGACAGAAGGAAAGCCCGGCACTGCTTTATGGGCAGTACCGGGCTTCGCATGCTCCTCCATGACGGCGGGGAGGAGCTCTTCCCTGCTGGGAACAGGGAATCAGAGGCGGGTGTCGAACGAATCGCAGAAGACGTTCTGGTTGAACGTCCCTTGGAATTCGGACTTGCCCTGGATCTTCTCGATGGTGGCGCGGATGGCCTCGCGCGTTGCTGCATGTGCGTGGATGGCGGTCTTGACCATAGGCACATCAATCAAGTGGTTCGGCTGGTTGAGCGAGACAAAAATCGTGGGAACTTCTCTGGCGTACCAAGGAATCTCGGCTGCCATCGGTGAGGACCATTTAATGCGGATGGCAGCCTCCTGCGCGAAGCCCTTGACGTTGGCGAAGACGAGCGCGGCATCGTACCGTTCCGAGTAGTCCCCGGTAGCTTCTTCCGACAGGACCCGCATGAAGTTCATGCCTGACTCCCCTGCTGCTTCGCGTTGCTCAGCCGTCCTGAACACACTGACGTCGAACCCCGCAGCTTCCAGTTCTTCCCGGACTGTGTCCAGATATGCCAAGGGATCAGCTCGGGTGAAGTCGGCGCCACCCGAGATGCCGTAGAGGCGGATCCGCGGATGCGTCCGAGGGGTGATCGGCAGGTTGTGCGCCGTGTCCTTTACCAAAGTGACGGTTTTTTCAGCCACCTCGGCGGCGATAGCACGGTGAGCTTCACTGCCGATCACCGCGAGTGCCTCAACCGGGGGCACCAATTCCTGGCGCACATGCAGTCCAAGGCTCGCCTTCAAGCCAAGGATCCGCCGCAGCGCATCCTGCAAACGCCCCTCGGTGATCACGCCGGACTTGTAGCCATCCAGCATGTACCCAAAGTCCTCCGATGGGTTCCGGAAAAACAGGAACATGTCGCAACCGGCCGCGATGGTGGCGGGCACAAGGTCCTTGCGCTTCATCGCCTGGGTCAGACCAACCATCAGGGACGCGTCCGTCAGGACCAGCCCGTTGAAGCGGAGTTCGCCGCGCAACAGATCCTGCAACAGTTCCGGAGCAAGCGTTGCCGGCAGGATTTCAGCATCCGACAAGCCGGGACGAAAATGCCGGGACACCTCTGGAGCGCCAATATGGCCCACCATGATGGACTGCACGCCATGAGCAATCATCTCGCGGTACACGTGCCCGTAGGTGCGGTTCCACTCCTCATAGCCAAGGGTGTTGTAGGAGGTGACCACGTGCTGGTCGCGCTCATCAATACCGTCACCGGGGAAGTGCTTCATGGCGCATGCTGTGGGTGATTCGCTGATGCCGTCGAAGTACTCCTTGGCCCGTTCCACCACAATGTCCGGGGTGTTTCCGAAGGCCCGGGTGGAGATGACCGTGTTCCGCCAGTTGTAGTGGATGTCCACGATCGGCGCGAAGGCCCAGTTGCAGCCCAGCGCAGCAGTTTCGATGCCGGCAACCTCCCCCATCTGCCGGGCGATGTTCTTGTCAGGGTGGGAGCCTGCCTGCAGGTGCGTGGAAACGAACGTGCCGTCATCGCAACTGCCCGCACCGCCCATCTCAGGGTTGGACGCAATCAGCAGCGGAATCCGGGTCTTGGACTGCGCATAGCGGATGTGTTCCTGCACGGCAGAAGAGGGACCCGGCCGGTAGCGCATGCCGCCCACGTGGAAGTTCTCCAGCACCCCATCGAGGTACTCCGGGGAGTAGTCGTTGTTGTGGTTGATGAACAGCTGGCCGATCTTCTCTTCCAGCGTCATGGACCCGATGGTGCTCTCCACCCATTCCACAGCTGCGTCATCCAGGTTGAAGGGCGCTGCTTTAAGGTCCACCAGGAACGGCCCAGCCGGCACGGCCAGCCCGTTGAGGGCTGAATTTACGTCATCCACAATGTCCTCCACTGATGTGGCGATGTCCACCACGATGCCGGCTTCGTCGTCCTGCAACGGCTCCAGCGTGGTCAGCTGCGACTCCAGCAGCGAGGGGGGCATGAAGTGTCCGGGCCGGGCAGTCATGCGCGCGTTCAACAGCTCGCGGGTGCCGTGCAGGTGCACGAACACCACGGACGGATCGGCGCTCCGGATGATGTCCCGGTACGAGCGTTTCAGCGCGCTGCACGCGATGACAAGAGCAGAGTTCGACGCCGGGAAACGCCTGCCGATTTCGGCCAGCCACGGTGCGCGGTCGTCGTCGTTCAGCGGAGTACCCGAGGCCATCTTGTCGATGTTCGCCTGGGGGTGCAGCGAATCGCCGTCGAGAAATTCAGCGCCGAGACGCTCGGCGAGGGCGGCACCAATGGTGCTTTTGCCGCAGCCGGCCACGCCCATCACCACGATGTGACGCTGCGATTGCGATTTACCAGTCATGGCCGATTTACCAGTCATGGACAGTGCCGTCCACGAGGCGGTTGTACGGCAGGTAAGCCTGCTGGTAGGGGAAGGCGGCAGCGGCTTCTTCGTTGAATTCGACGCCGATGCCGGGCTCGTCGCCGGGGTGCAGGTAGCCGTCCTTGAACGTCATGGACTGCTGGAAGACCTCGTTGGTCTTGTCCGAGTGCTGCATGTATTCCTGGATGCCGTAGTTGTGGATTGCCAGGCCGACGTGAAGCTGTGCAGCGAAGCCCACCGGGGAGATGTCCGTGGGGCCGTGGAAACCGGACTTGATCTGATACTGGGCCGCGAAGTCCATGACCTTCTTCAGCGGTGAGATGCCGCCGAAGTGGGTGGAGGCTGCACGGACGTAGTCGATCAACTGTTCCTTGATAAGGGTCTGGAAGTCATACACGGTGTTGAATATTTCACCGATGGCCAGCGGGGTGGTGGTGTGCTGGCGGACCAGGCGCAGCCCTTCCTGGTTCTCGGCCGGGGTACAGTCCTCCAGCCAGAAAAGGTCGTAAGGTTCCAGGGCCTTGCCGAGCTTGGCGGCCTGGATGGGCGTCATGCGGTGATGGCCGTCATGCAGCAGCGGGATCTCCGGGCCGAACTCGTTGCGCACGGCCTCGAAAACGGTGGGCAGGTGGCGCAGGTAGGCTCGGGTGTCCCAGTCTTCTTCCAACGGGAAGTTGCCGCGGCCGGCAGGCTCGTAGTCGTACCGTTCGCCCGAGGCCTGGGCTTGCGCGGCGACACCATAGACGGCTTTGATACCGGGGACCGCGGTCTGGATGCGGATGGACTTGTAGCCCAGTTCCAGGTGCTCCCGCACGGAGTCGAACAACGACGGAATGTCAGCACCGGACGCGTGCCCATAAGCCCGCAGCCCGTTACGGGAAGCCCCGCCCAGCAACTGGTACACCGGCATCCCGGCAACCTTGCCCTTGATGTCCCACAACGCCATATCGACGGCGGCAATGGCCGCCATGGTGACGGGACCGCGCCGCCAGTAGGAGCTGCGGTAAAGGAACTGCCACGTGTCCTCAATCCGGTGCGGATCCTTGCCGATCAGCAACTGCGCCACGTGCTCCTTGAGGTACGCGGCGACGGCAAGTTCACGGCCGTTGAGGGTTGCGTCACCGATGCCCGTCACACCGTCCTCCGTGGTGATGCGCAAGGTGACGAAGTTGCGGGACGGGCTGGTCACAAAGACTTCAGCGGCAATGATTTTCACAGCTTTTCCTTTCGGGATGTGGCTGGGCGGGTTTAAGTACGATTTTAGGTTGGATTGCATCAACTGGCAACCGGTTGCCGAGTTCATTCTTGAATATTTCTACATGCCCGGCGCCTTGACGTTTGCTGCATGGCTGGCAGCAGCTTCTTCCTGAGCTTTCCCGGCGTCGCCCTGCACGACGCCCGCAGAACGGCGTGCGCGGATCTCCCCAACAATTTGTGCGTGAAGTGCGTCTGTGAGTTTGTATTTGCTCATCACCACGATCGCCAGGATGGTCATGATGGCCGGCAGTGCCCCGGCGGCGAACTGAATTCCCTGCAGCGCTTCGGCGCTCTGCGCAACCCCCGACTTGTATCCCCCGGCCGCGAGGCAATAGGCAGCGAGGGCGCCGCCTACAGCCTGGCCGGTCTTACGCGTGAAGGAGAAGAGTGCGTAGGTGATTCCCTCGGTCCGGACGCCGGTCTTCCACTCGCCATATTCCACGGTGTCTGCCTCCAAGGCCCACACCACGATATTCACGGCCATGACACCCATCAGACTGACTACCAGCCCGGAGAACCCCACCCAGACCATGGATGACGGTGATAGGAAAACAATGATCCCGCCCACCATAGAGAGCGCCCCGGCGGCAATGTACACGTTCTTTTTGCCCAGCTTACGAACCAGCCGCGGCATCAAAGGTGCCAGGGCCAGGGTCATGACCAGCTGGACTATGGCCAGGACCGGGTAGAGATCCAAGCGGCCCAGGACGTCGCGCAAGTAGTAGAGCTGAACGGAGGACAAGGCCATATAGCCGGTCAGAAAGAGGAAGGAACTCAGGCAAAGCATGAGCAGCGGCCGGTTGGTCTTCAGAGTGTCCATGCTCTGCTTGAAGGAAACACTGGGGACTGTCCGGTGAACGCGTTCCTTGGCGGTGAGGACAGTGAAGAAGTAGAGCGCCGCTCCGATCACCACAAAGACGAGCGTGATAGTGGTGAATGTGGACTGGAGGTCAGCACCCGGCTTGATCAGTGGAGCAACAAAGATGCCCAGGGCGGAAC
Source organism: Paenarthrobacter sp. GQ52 (assembly GCF_059759005.1). NCBI lineage: Bacteria > Bacillati > Actinomycetota > Actinomycetes > Micrococcales > Micrococcaceae > Paenarthrobacter > Paenarthrobacter sp. GQ52. Next base: position 36,783 of record NZ_JCAXEJ010000011.1, on the reverse strand, counting down.
CCACCAACAGTGCACCCACCGTGCGGGCAGAGCCCAGCTTGGCACGGTCACCGGGGTCCTGCGTCATGGCCCCGGCCAGTGAACCGTAAGGGATGTTGACCAGGGAATACGCCAACCCCAGGGCGGCGTAACTCACGTAGGCGTAGAGCAAGGTGCCCGTCTCGCCCAGTTGCGGCACGGAGAACGTGGCCACACTGAGGAGTAGCAGCGGAATGGACCCGAACATGATGAACGGACGGAACTTCCCAAAGCGCTTGCTGTAGGAGCGGTCAACCATGCGTCCAGCGAAGACATCCGCGAAGGCGTCGAAGATCCTCACCACCAGGAGCAAGGTGCCTGCGGCGGCCGCTGAGATTCCCGCGACGTCCGTGTAGTAGACCAGGAGGAACATGGTGGCGGTGGTGAAGGCCAGGTTATTGGCCGCGTCGCCCGCACCGTAACCGGCGATGCTGAGTTTGCTGAGCTTTTTCAATGCGGGCTCCTTTACCCTTCGCGTCATTGCGGTCCGACTCGACTCGACTGCGGATGGGAACTCACGGAATCGGGAATCGGTTGTGCAGCTGTTGTAATTCTAGTCACTTTGGCAAGCGCTTGGCAATCGGTTGCCGAATATTTCCTTGAATGTTCCACCAATCGGGGGGCGTTGTGTGGCCCGCTCTGCGCCCTAAGATCACGCCAATGCGCGCAGAGCGGGCCTCACAACGTGAAGACGGGCGGAGTTAAAGCAAAACGGCCCAGAATATCGAGGAGGATCGACAGCCTGGGCCGTTCAAGAAGTCGTGCAAAGTTCCTAGGCAGCAGTACCCGACGCCGTCGCACGAGCAGGCACCTCTGCGCGTTCAAAGCCCGCGCTGAGGTCTTCGACGAGTTTCACGATGGCGGGGTCCAGTGCGAGTTCAGCATCCAGCAACGCCAAGAGAGAAGCGATGCGCTCGCCGCCGGCCAGGTTGTTGGCTTCCGCTACGGCATCCGACTGCGGATCTTGCAGCCCCGGATTCGCCCCCACGAAAGAGGCCCACACAGCAATCATCCGGGCTGCGCCCTCGCCGCTCCGGCCCGCCTCACGCTCAGCCCGGAGCACGGGGATGGCCCGCATCCGTAGCTTGGTGCTGGCATCCATCGCGATTTGGGCGAGGTGGTGGGCGATCCGTGAATTGCCAAAGCGATCCAGCAAGGCCGCCCTGTACTCGGGAATGCCCAACCCGTCGCCGTCAAGGTGGCGGGATGCTTCATCCCAGAACTCCTCCACAGCTTGCAAGCACACAGGATCGGCCAGGGCCTCGGCAACAGTCGTGTGCCCGCGCAGCTGGCCGGCGTAGGCCAGGATGGAGTGCGCGCCGTTGAGGAGCCACAGTTTGCGGTTTTCGTACGGCTCAATGTGGTCCACGAATACCGCACCAGCGTCCTCCCAGCGGGGGCGCCCGGCGGGGAAGTCACCGCTGAGTACCCAGTTGCGGAAGGGCTCGGCGACGACGGGTGCTTCATCCCGGTAGCGGCACCGTTCACTGACCAAGGCAACGTCTTCAGGGGTGGTGCGCGGTGTGATCCTGTCCACTGATGTGCTGACGAAGCTGACGCTGGAGTCAATCCAGTCCGCCAGCCCGGCGTCGACTCCCCGGGCGAGGTCTACCACGGCCCTGTGCGCCACATTGCCGTTATCCGAGAGGTTGTCGCAGGAAACAACGGCGAGGGATCCGGCGTCGGCGTCCCTGCGCGCGGCGAGGCCAAGGACCAATCGGCCCAACGGCGTCGTGGGCTTTTCGCCGGCACGCAGCAGCGTTACATCGTCCGCGGCAAACCCGTACGCGGCTTCGGTGATAGTTAGCGTGACCACAGCGGTTTGGGAGGCCGCCACCAGCTCCACTAAGCGGTCCACGTTGGCGCCATCCACGGCTTCAACAATGCTGCCTACAACCTCGAACGTATCGCCGGAATCCGAGCGTTCCACTACTGTGAACAGTCCATCCTGGGCGGCCAGGACCTCGGCGGCGTCCGGGCGACGACCGGTGAATGAGGCGATGCCCCACTCCCCCGCGTCGCCGGCGTGCTGCGTGTACCAGGCCTGATGTGAGCGGTGGAAAGCTCCTAGGCCCAGGTGCACGATGCGCACTGGAGCCCTGCGGTCCGGCGCGACGTCGCGGTTTAGCCGCGGAAGTTCGGCGGTCATAGCTTGAACACCCTACGGGGCGAGGAGTCGACGACGTCGAGAATCAGCTCATGCGCGCGGTCTTCAGAGACGCGGTGCTCGGCTACAAGACGCGCAAGGAAGGACGCTTCGATCCTGCGGGAGGCGTCGTGCCGTGCGGGAATGGAGCAGAACGCGCGGGTGTCATCGATGAAGCCGGAGGACCGCGAGAAGCCGGCGGTTTCGGTAACTGCCGAGCGGAAGCGCAACATGGCATCCGGGGCATCGAGGAACCACCAAGGCGCGCCGATGTAGACGGACGGGTAGAAACCTGCCAACGGCGCTAGTTCACGGGAGAAAACCGTCTCATCAAGCGTGAAGAGCACCAGGTGGAAATCCTTGGCCGTGCCGAAGTCTTGCAGCAACGGACGGATGGCCTCGGTGTAGTTCACGGCGAACGGAATGTCGTGACCGGTGTCGGCGCCAAACTCAGTGAACGTAGGCTCGTGGTGGTTCCGGTAGGAGCCCGGGTGGATGGTCATGACCAGTCCATCGGCCACGGACATGCGGGCCATCTGGTACATCATGTGGGCCTCGAAGGCATCACGGTCAGCAGCCGTTGCCTTGCCGACGCGCGCCCTTTCAAAGAGTGCTTCGGCTTCCCCGGTTTCCAGCTTGAGCGTGGCAGGCGTGCGGACGCCATGGTCCGCGGATACCGCGCCATGCTCCACAAAATAGCGACGGCGGTTTTCCAGGGCCGCGATGTAGCCGGCGTAGCCGGTTGCGCCGTCGCCCGCGGTCGCGATCAGTCTGTCCACGTTGGCGCTCCAGTTGGGATGCGCCACATTCAGGTAAGCATCCGGGCGGAAGGTGGGGAGCACGCGGCCGTTGAAGCTGGGGTCATCGGTGAGGGCCTTGTGGCTGGCAAGGCTGTCCAGGGGATCATCCGTGGTGGCCAGGACCTCGATGTTGAAGTCCTTGAAAAGCTGCCGGGGGCGGAAGTCCGGCTCTACCAGCTTCGCGGCGATCGCGTCATAGCTGGCATCGGACGGCATCTCACCGAGATCTCCGCCGAGCTTGAACACATCGTTGAACTGGGTGCGCAGCCAGTACCCGGAGGCTGTGCCTTCGAACAGCGGCCAGGCTTCGACGAACTGTCGCCAGATCTCCCGGGACTCCGGTGCGGACGTCGCGCCTGTCAGCAACTGATCCATCGGAACGCCGTTGGCGTGAATCAGGCGGGTGACGTAGTGGTCCGGACTGACCAGGAGTGCTGCGGGGTCGGGGAACGGCGTGTCCTGTTCGATGACAGCGGCGTCAACGTGGCCGTGGGGAGAAATGATGGGCAGGTCCTGGACGCGCTCCAGCAAGGACCGCGCGATGCTGCGCGTGCCGGGATCTGCGGGCAGGAGCCTGTCTGGGTGTGCGGCAATGGACTGTGACATAGCTCAATCTTGCGTTCCGGTTCCGCATTTTGTCAACCGGTTGCCAAATATTGCCACCCTGTTGCATCTCGCGATGCGGCGGGATGCTGAGGTCAGGCCAGGAGTCGTCCGCTGGACCCTCGCACCACGAGTTCCGTTTCCACCCGGACGGCTTGGCTTGGGGCCTCATGACCCTGCAACATATCCAGGAGGATGGTCACGGCCCGGGTGCCGCACTCCCCCAACGGTGAGCGCACCGTGGTCAACGCGGGAGTGGTGAAATCGGCACCGAAAATGTCGTCAAAGCCCACGATGCTGATCTGGTCCGGGACACGCATTCCCCCGGCCTGCAGCTCCTGCATCAAGCCGATGGCCAGGAGGTCGTTGTAGGTGATCACCGCCGTCGCCCCGCTTTCCAACACGTCGCGGGCTACCTGCCGGCCGCCGTCGACAGTTGGTTTGGACGACTCAAGGCGCACCGCGCTGAGCTTGGACCACTCCGCAGCGGCTTTGACGCCCTCCCAGCGGCGGCCCGTCATCCACGACTGGGCCGGTCCCGCAACATACGCGAGCTTTTGGTGGCCATTGGCGGCCAGGCTGCGCACGGCTTCGCTGATGCCCTTATTGACGTCCGGGACAACGCACGGAACGCCGGTGATTTCACGGTTGATGACGGCCACGGGCTTGTCCGAAGCCAAGGCACGGATCTGGTCATCGTCCATCCGGGGGCTGGCCAGGATGAGGCCATCCACGGTGCTCAGCAGGCGTCGGGCGGCGGTTACTTCGGTTTCCGGCGACTCGGCGGACTCGGCCAGAACCAGCGTGTAGTCGCGGGCGGATCCGGTGGTTTCCGCGCCGCGGATGATGTCAAAGAACGTGGGGTTGGTGATGTCCGCGACGATCAACCCGATGGTCTGGGTGCGGCCGGTGGGGAGGGCACGGGCGAACGGGTTCACCTGATAGTTCAGCTCTGCCGCGGCGTCCTCGATGATCTTCTGCGTCTTGGCGCTCACACGGCCCGGCTTGCTCAGGGCACGGGACACAGTGGAGGGATTCACGCCCGCCAGCTTGGCGATGTCGTAAATCGTGGCAGAGGACTTCTCCCCCCGTCCACGTTTGGTGGGGGCGGTTGCTGCTCCGGTGCTCGTCAGGTCAGTCACCGCTCCATCGTAGACCGCTTGGCAACAAAACAGGCCGGTTGCCATCCATTGATCACGGCAACCGGCCCACTCTGCTTAGGAACGCTCGGGGAACTTACCCTCTTCAGCAATGCGCTTGTTGAGCTCCTGCAGGAATTCATCCTCATCAAAGTCCAGCGAAACTTCCTTGCCGGTCCAGCTGGAGAGGTGGATGGCGTTGGCAAGTCGGACTCCATTAATCCCGTCCGAGCCCGGAGCAAGCAGAGGCGTACCGTCCAGGATGTTGGCTGCAAAATTCTCCAGGACGCCCGCGTGCTGGCCGCCCCACGCAGACTCGAATTCGATGACCTCGCTGCTGTACAGCTCCTCGCGGTTCAATTGGCCCATGAAGAGCTTGCGGACACCGTCCATGTCCATCGAGTCACTGATTTCACGCTCCGGCCTGACCAGCCGGGTGACGGTGGCAACCTTGCTGTCCTCCACCACGATCTTGCCCTGGTCGCCCAGTATTTCGAACCTGTCGGTTCCAACAATGTCGTGGGTAGCCGTTACGAAAACGCCCGTGGCGCCGTCGCCGTAATCCACCACAGCCGTAACTTCATCCTCGACGGCGATGTCGCGGCGGAAGCCGTACGCCACCTTGGAGTACACGGACTGGGGGACGCCGCAGATCCACTGCCACAGGTCCAGCTGGTGCGGCGCCTGGTTGACCAGGACGCCACCGCCCTCGCCGCCCCAGGTAGCGCGCCACTCACTCGAGTTGTAGTAACCCTGCGGACGCCACCAGTTGGTGATGATCCAGTTGGAGCGTCGGATCTTGCCGATCTCGCCGCTATCGACGATTTCCTTGAGCTTCTTGTACAGCGGGTTGTTGCGCTGGTTGAACATGATGCCGAAGGAAAGTTCCGGCTTGGAGGCAGCGAACTCGTTCAATTCCTTGACCTGCTTGGTGTAGACGCCGGCAGGCTTCTCCACGAGGGCGTGGATGTTGCGTTTGAGTGTTTCGATGCCCATCTCCGGGTGCAGGAAGTGCGGCACGCAGGTGACAATCGCGTCTACGGATCCGCTCTCCAGAAGGGTGATGTAGTCGTCGTAGAACGGGACATCCGGATACTGCGAGGCTGCGAGTTCCTTCTTGGCAGGATCAACATCGCAGATAGCGCCGATCTCCATGTTGGGAACCAGGCCGTCGGTAATGAACTTGGCGTAGGCGCCGCCTTGCTGGCCCAGGCCTATGATGCCGAGGCGTACTTTCTTGCTCATGAATGCAGTCTCCTGTGTAGAAATCTAGAAAAGGTCGGCGTGGCCCATGGCCACCAGGTTGTCGTATGAGGTCTGGAGTGCATCCCAGACGGTCCGTCCATACAGTTCGTCCTGCTCCACCAAGAGGTACCGGGCACCAGCAGCCAGGGCGGCAGGAATGATGGACGGGAAGTCCAGGTTGCCCTCGCCCACTTCGGCGAACTGGACCACGTTGCGGAATTCAGCCATGAATCCAGGGAAGTCGCCCTTCTCCAGGAGCCCGAATGACGCTTCCGGCATCTGACCGATCCTGTAGTCCTTGAGGTGCACCATGGCGGTATTGCCGGCGTACTTTTCGAGGGTCCGTACGGGATCGAGGCCGCCGCGCTGCACCCAGTGGACGTCAATCTCCATGCCCATGGCCGGCGAGTTTTCAGCAATGATGTCCAGCATGTATTTGCCATCGAACTTTGCAAACTCAATGTGGTGGTTGTGGTAGTAAAGGCTGATGCCGTGTTCCTGCAGACGCTCCGCATAACCGTTGGCTTGTTTGGCGAATTCAACCACCGAATCCAGCGACTTCATTGCCCCGAACGGGAGCATGCCGATGCGCAGCAACGAGGTATCCAGCCGCTTGGCGTCGTCCACGATCTTGTCGAAGTTGTCCGCCAGTGATTCCACGGGCATGCCTTTGCGGCCTTCAATATTGACGGAAAGCGCAGCGATGTCCATTCCAAGCTCCGTGCGGGAGCGGTCCAGTTCGTCCACATTCTCCGGAGTCATGGGAATCTGGGATATTTCGACGGCGTTGTAGCCGATCGCACTGACCTTGCGGAGCGTTTCGAACGCTCCCACATCAGCAAAACTGTCCTTCAGCATCATGGCTTGGACGCCTATTGTGGCCACTTTTTCCTCCGGGGTTTCCGGGCCCTTCCGGACCCTGGATGTGTGATGGGATGCCGCGCTGTTCAGGCCACGGCACCTTGCTGTTCTATTTGGCTGTGTTGATTAGCGAGCAAGCGGTGGCGGTCTGCCCGGCGTTGTTCCTGCCGGTCAGGATCAGGCACTGGCGAGGCAAGCAGCAGCCGCTGGGTGTAGGGGTGTTCGGGATCGCGGGTGACCACCTCGGCGGGGCCTTGTTCCACAATTTCTCCGTGGTACATGACTGCGACGCGGTGGCTGATGTGCCGCACGACGTCGAGGTCGTGGGACACGAACAGGTAGGAGACTCCGGTGTCCCTCTGGATCTGCAGGAAGAGGTCCAGCACGCGGGCCTGGGTGGAGAGGTCAAGTGCGCTGACGGGCTCGTCGCAGACGATCAGTTTGGGCGACAGCGCAAGAGCCCGGGCGATCGCAACACGCTGGCGCTGGCCGCCACTGAACTCACGTGGCAGCCGGTGAATTGCGTCGGTTGGCAGCCCCACTTGGTCCAACAGTTCCTTGACGCGTTTCTTGGCGGCAGCGGGCTCCATGCCCTGCACGCCCAAGGGTTCAGCGAGGATGTCGCCGATCTCCAACGCCGGGTTCAGCGAGGTGTAGGGGTCTTGGAACACCACTTGGAGGTCCCGGCTCAGCGTCCGGCGTTCCTTGCGCGAAGCGTTGCTGATGTCATTACCTTCAAAGATCACCTTGCCCGCGGTGACCGGTGCGAGGCCCAGGACGGCACGGCCAAGGGTGGTCTTGCCCGAGCCGGACTCCCCCACCAGACCAAGGGTTTCGCCTTGGCCGATGGTGATGTTGATGTCCGTCAGCGCCCGGAAAGGCTTGGCCCGGAACCTCTTGCTGGGATACTCCACCACCAGGTTCTCCACCGACAACAGCGGCGCTCCCTGCGATGAATCAAAAGGGATACTCATGCCACCGGCTCCTTCTGTGCGGCTGATCCGGACTGTGCGGCTGATCCAGGCTTGGACACAAGCATGGTCATGGGGGTCTTTCCTTCGAGCATGGACCCCAGCAGGGTCTGCGTGTAAGGCTCTTTCGGGTTGCGGAGAATCTCGCGGACGGTGCCTTCTTCCACAAGCCGCCCGTTCTGCATCACAGCGACGCGGTCGCACAGATCGGCGACAACGCCGAAGTTGTGGGTCACCAGGATCACGCCGATGTTCAGCCGTTGCTGCAGCTCGCGCAGCAGGTCCAGGACGTCGGCCTGCACAGTGACGTCCAGGGCGGTGGTGGGTTCGTCAGCGATCACCAGATCCGGTTCGCAACTGATGGCACCGGCGATGAGCACACGCTGGGCCATGCCGCCGGATACCTCGTGCGGGTAGGCCTCGAAGGTCCGTTCCGGGTTGGCAATGCCGACGTCGGTGAGCAGCTTGAGCGCACGCTGGCGGGCTTCTGCTTTGGAGATTCCCAGGACACGGACCATGGGCGTGACCAACTGGTACCCGATGGTGAAGGCCGGGTCCAGGTTGCTCATGGGTTCCTGCGGAATGTAGGAGATCCTCTTGCCACGCAGCTTGGACAACCGTTCCTGGCTGACGCGGTCCTCGCCCGGGGCAACGGTGTAGTTGCCGTCGAACTGGATGGAACCGCCCACAATCCGTGCGTTGTCCGGCAGCAGGCCCAGGATGGAGAACGCAGTCTGGGACTTGCCCGAACCCGATTCGCCAACGATTCCCAGGATTTCGCCACGGTCCACGTGGAAGGAGACATCGTCCACGACCTTTTTGATGGAGCCGTCCGCCTGCGGATAGCCGACGCCGAGGTTGGTCACCTTGACCAGGTGGTGTTCGGTTCCGGCATCGACGGCGGCCACTGACTTCCGTGACTGGCGCGCCTTGGCGGGGTCCGCCGTCGTGCTTTCCACAACAGCGACTTTCTTGCGGTGCTTGATCTTTTCGCCGTCTTCCAAAGCGTCGCGGATGGCGTTGCCCAGGAGAACCAGTCCGCCGATGGTGAGAGCCATGGCCAGTGCGGGCCACAGAAGCAGAGTCGGGGTGAGATAGACGTTCTTGAAGCCCTCCGAGAGCATGACGCCCCAGGTTGCCTTGGTGGGATCGCCCAGGCCCAGGAACTCAAGCCCGGACTGGATTGCGATGGCAACACCGGCGATTGCGGCGGTTTGGATGATGATGGGTGCGCGGACCACGGAGAAGATGTGGCGGGCGATGATGCTGAGGTCGGACAGGCCGGAGACACGTGCGGCATCGACGTAGAGCTCGTTCCTGACCGACTGCACTGCAGTGCGGGTGAGTCGGAAATAGGAAGGACTGATCAGGATGCCGAAGGCAATCATCGAGATCCACACCGACGGGCCGAAAGCCGCGCGGATGGTGAGCAGGACGATCAGGCCGGGCAGGCTCATGAGGATGCTGACTACCCAGTTGGAGACGGCCTCAAATTTACCCGCGTAATACCCGGCGATCAGGCCGGCCGGGAGTCCGATGGCAATGGCCACACCGGCACAAAGCAATGCGGACAACAAGGTCAGCTGAGCGCCGAACAGCAAACGGCTCCAGGTATCGCGTCCTGCGCTGTCCGTACCCAGGATGTTGACTGAATCCGGGGCGGCCAGAGTCTTGGAAATGTTGGCGAAGTTCTCTTCGAAGGGCGCGATCACCGGCGCCAGGATGGCCAGCGCAGCGATGGTCAGGAGGATCACCAGCGAGGCGATGCCCATGGGGTTCTTCAGGAGGCGGCGCAGGACGGTGGAACGGACCACCGTGCCGCTCTGGCCGGCCTCGGGCTTCGCTGCGAGGCCCATGGAGTCTGCTGATACTGCTGCTGAATCTACGGAATCGCTCATGACACACGTACTTTCGGGTTGAGCCAGCCATTGAGAATGTCCACCAGGAGGTTCACGACGATGACCACCACCACGGTGTACATCACCACTCCCATGACGACGGGAAGATCGGTTTGGGTGGTAGCGGCAACGGCCAGCGGACCCATTCCTGGCAGGGCGAAGATCTGCTCGATGATGACCACGCCGCCCAGCATGCCGATCAGTTGCAGGCTCAAAACGGTCAAGCCTGCAGGCGCCGCACTGCGGAGCACGTGCTTGAAGAGAATTTCACGCTCCCCGATGCCGCGGCTGCGCAGCGTCCTGACGTAGTCCCGCTCAAGTTGTTTGATCACGGCGGAGCGGATTTGCTGAGCGCCACCGGTGACACCGTTGATCAGCAAAGCGATCACCGGAAGCGTCATGGAATAAACCCAGGCCTCCGGCCCCACTCCCGGAGAGATGGTGCTGGTGGCAGGGAAGAAGCCGAGCTGGATGGCCAGGATGGTTACCAGGAACACGCCGATCACGTACCCCGGGATGGAATCGCCGATGATGGCGCCCACTTGGACCACCCTGTCCACCCAGCCGCGCTTGACGGCTGCGGCAACACCGATCAGTGCTGCACAGATGGCGATCAGGATCATTGCGGTGAAAACCATGGTCATGGTCACCGGGATGCGGGTCGCCAGGGAGTTGGCCACCGGCTCCGACGTGAACCAGGAGGCTCCAAGGTTGCCGGTCAGGGCATCGCCCAACCAGGCGAAGTAGCGGACAAAGAGCGGCTGGTCGAGTCCGAGTTCCTGTTCCTTCAGCACAACCTGTTCAGGTGTTGCCTGATCCCCCAGGATGTTCTGGGCGATACTTCCGCTGGAGGTGTACAGCAGCGTGAAGGTGAGGACCGAGACGACGAACAACACCACCAGACCACTGCCCAGTCTTTTCGCAATGAACTTGATCATGGGGTCCTACTTGGCGGGCGAGTAGTTGTAGATGGACGGAACGGCCTGCTGCACCTGCGGCGTGACGTTCACTTTGTCGTTGTGGTAGTACATCTGGTTCACACGGAACAGGGGGGCGAACCAGGCTTGTTCCACTACGTACTTGTTGACTTCCTGGGCCAGCTTGCCGGCATCTGCACCACCGGTGCGCACGGCCGCGATTTTGGCCTCGAGCTCCGGAGTGGTGGTCTTGAACGGGTTGTACAGGGCCTTGGTGGAGACGATCTGGTCGATCGCCACCGTAGGCTCACCCTGGAAAAGGTTGAAGAAGAGCGCGGGGTACTTCTGCGCGGCAACGTCCGAGGTGAAGGTGTTGGTGATGGCTGCACCCGGGTTCAGGGTGATGCCCACATCAGCGAGCTGCTGCTTGAGCACGGAGATCAGGGTTTCCGCGCCGGGAAGGGTGGGAACGTCGATGCTGACCTTGCCCTCGAAGCCGGACTCCTTCAGAAGCTGCTTGGCCTTCCCGGGATCGTAGCTGTAGTAGTTCTCCAGCTCCTCGGTCCAAGCCCCACTGTCCTTGCCGAACGGCTGCGTGGTGGGAGTGCCTTGGCCCAGCATTACCTGGTCAAGGATGGTCTTGCGATCAAAAGCATGGTTGATGGCCTGGCGGACCTTGACGTTGGCCAGAGCCGGGTTCTTGGTGCCATCGCGGTCAAGAAGCAGCAATCCGGACCAGTCCACTTGGTTGGTTTCGAGCTTCATCTTGGCGCCCTCGGCCTGCTTGCCATTCTTGGGATCCAGCAGCGTGGCATCAATCTGGCCGGACACCAAGGCGTTGGTGCGGGCAGTCGGATCGGTAAGGATCTTTAGCGTTAGCTTCTTGAACTTCTGGAGGTCCTTGTTCCAGTATCCCTCGCGGGCAGTGAAGACCGTCTGCGAATCTTTCACGGAGGCTGCCTTGTCCATCACGTAAGGGCCGGAGCCGACAGGCACGGTCTTGATGGCATCAGTGCCGAGTGCTGCCGGGCTTCCCATCAGGCCCGCGGCCTGGCTGAGGAAGTATTCCAGTGCCGGCTCCGCCGCACTGAGGTTGATATCGATGGTGTCGGCGTCCACCACTGCGACGTCGGACACTGACCCCAGCTGGGCCATCTGAGGGCCGTTCGCCTTCTTGAAGTGGTCCATGTTTGCTTTGGCTGCAGCGGCGTCGAACTTGGCGCCGTCACTGAAGGTGACGTCCGTCCGGAGGTCAACAGTGAGCTTGGTGTTGGTGTCGTTGTACTTCCATGCCGTGGCGAGCATCGGGCTGAGTTTGCCGTCCGGTTCGCGAAGGATCAGGGAGTCGTACGCCGCCTGATATGGCTGAAGAGCGTGACCGACGTGCGCCTGTGCCGGATCCCAGGAAGTGATGTCCCGGAGGGTACCGAGCGTCAGCGCAGTGACAGTGGCTCCGCCACCGGCAGTCGAACCGGTTCCGGCTCCGCCGCCCCCGCCGCCACATGCGGTGAGCGCCAGAGAGGCGCTAAGTACGATGGCGGCTGCTGCCGCCTTGGGACCTAACTTCATTGTCGGCTCCTACTGTGTCTTTGCCTGATGCGAGTCAGAGCTTGGGATGTGTGGCGTGCGCCACACTTTTGTGGTTGTGAGATTTACAGTACGGACTTTGCGACGCGTTGGCAACCGATTGTCAAAAGTTTCTTAAATTGTTGCCAAGGGGTTGTTTCGGTCGATGGGCTCAGCCCACTTGGCCAGCAATCTCCGGGTAACTTTGCGCGTAAATATCCTTGATGATGGCCAGGGATTTGCCGGCCTCAGCCGGGCTGATCCAGAACGGTCCGGCGTCGTGCAGTTTGTTGTAGAAATCTGCAATCAGCAGCTCGTGGGAAACCCCCCAATAGGATCTTCCCCCGGTCTCCGCCACCCTCTCGGGGACGACGTCCACCGTGCCGTCGGCATAAGTCACCGTGAGATCACCGCGCAGGCTGAGTGTTGCCTTCTCTGTCACAATGTCCAGGGTGACCGGCGCATTCACCGAGTTGGCCAGTGTTGCAAAAAAGACACTCCGCGCTCCGTTCACGTGCTCGGCAACGAACTCCGCGGTGTCTTCCACCTCGATCACGCCGCCCAGTGCACGGGTGGACGCATGGCCCTCCACCTTGGCGACATCACCCACCAGCCACTGCAGCAGGTCTACCGTGTGGATGGCCTGGTTCATCATGAGGCCGCCGCCGCCCTCCGCCCACGTGCCACGCCATGGGCGGCTGCGGTAGTAGCTGCCGTCGCGGTGCCACATGACGGTTGCCGAAGCGCCGATCACCTGACCCAGCGTGCCGCCGTCGAGCAGTTCATGCATGGCTTGCGACGTTGCGTTGTACCGGTTCTGGAAGCAGACGGCGATTTTCGCCGTGCTCCGCTCCGCAACCTCGATCAGCCGCCGCCCTTCGGCCAGCGTATGGGCCAGTGGCTTCTCCACAATGACGTTCACACCACGCTCAAGGCAGTCAGCGGCAACTGAAGCATGAAGATGGTGGGGCGTACAGATATGTACGACGTCGGGGCGAACCTTTTGGAGCATGTCCAGGTAATCCGCGTACCCCGGTACGCCATGCGCAGCCGCCGTCGCTTCCAACCTCTCAGGATCGGTATCGCAGACCGCCACCAATTCGGCATTGTCCATGGTGGCCAGGGCCGAAAAGTGAATAGTCGAGATGTCGCCGCAACCAATAACTGCTGCTGTAGGCATACCTGCTCCTTTGAAGGTTAATGCTGGGGTTGTTGAACGCCGGCTGTCAGGCCAGGGTGACGCCATTCTTGGCAGCGAGGACCGCAAAGGCGCGGGCCGCGACACCGAAAGCAACCGGGCCCGAATACCCTCCGAGCTCGTGAGCGCTGGCCAAGTGCGGCTCAAGCGAGGCGAAGCCGGTGTAGCCATCAGCAGCAAGGGCGCTAATGGTTGCGTCCAATTCGCCGTCGCCCTCGCCGGAGGGAACCACTTCACCCGTGGTGGCGATTGCATCCTTGACCTGCAAGTACTCAAGGTAGGGACGCAGGATGGCATATCCCTCCGTGTAAGGCTTGACGCCTACCTGGACGAAGTTGGCGTTGTCCCAGGCGACCCGAAGCGCAGGTGAGTCGACCGTCTGCATGATGTCCAGGACGCGATCGGGAGTATCGCCATAGATGCCCTTCTCGTTTTCGTGGAGCAGGATGATGCCTTGCCCTGCAGCTTCTGCCGCCAGTGCTGACATGCGCTCCATGACGGCGTCACGGATGCCCCCCTGGCTCTGGCCTTCTCCTCGATAGAAGGAGAAGATGCGGACGTATTTAGTCTCCAAGGTCTTGGCAACCGAAATAATCCGGCGAAGCCGGGTCACCTCATGCTCGACCGGAAGGCTGACGTCCACCTTGCCAATGGGGCTGGCAACAGCCGAAACCTTGAGGCCCTTCTCGTCCAAAATATCCTTGAGCCGCAGAGCAGCCTCAGGCTCAAGCTCTGAAACGTTGATCCCCCAGGCGCTGCGGACTTCGATGTGGCTCGCGCCGAGGGCCAACAGCACGGCGGCCTGGATGGCGGGATCGGGGTCTACTTCGTCGCCGAAACCGGACAGGCTCCACACGGCACTGGGTTGAGTCACGAAAGTCTCCTAGGTAGTCCTGCAGCGACACACAGTGGCGCGGTGACGCAGTTCACAGGCGGGTCTTATCCCCTCGAGTTTAGCCATCTTGGCACGCTCTTGACAACCGATTGCCATTTCCTGCCATGCTGTGGCATTCTGGTTTAACGGTGTGGCAGTAGTCACAGCCGGATGATTTTGTCGTTCAGAGAGGAACGCCCATGGCGACGCAACCCATGGCAACAGGCCGGCCTGCCACCATCCATGACATCGCGGCGCTGTGTGGCGTGGCAGCATCCACCGTTTCGAGGGCCCTTGCCAATCCGGAGCGCGTCAATATCCACACCCGCGAGCGCATCCAAGCGGCCGCCGTCGAGCTGAACTACACTCCGAACTCGCAAGCGAAAGCGCTGAGCTCCGGCCGGACAGGTGCCGTGGGCGTTCTGGTTCCGGACATCACCAACCCGTTCTACTTCGACCTCATCCGCGGCACGCAGCTGCAGCTCAAGGCCGCCGGTTACACACAGCTGCTCGTGGACACCGAAGAGTCCGACGAAGTGGAGGCCAGCACGCTGGAGCAACTCCGAAAGAGTGCCGACGGCGTGATTGTGGCCGCATCCCGTCTCAACGACGAAGCACTTGCCGCTGCCGCTGCCCGGATGCCGATGGTCACCGTTAACCGCGACGTCGACGGCGTCCCGGCAGTCATCATCGACACCCCCTCAGCCATGCCCCAGGCATTGGACCACCTGATTTCACTGGGCCACACGTCTGTTGCCTACGTTTCCGGACCTGCCGTTTCGCAGTCCAGCGCCCGGCGCTGGACCTCACTGTCAGAAGCCGCCGAGGAACGCGGAGTTGAGGTCCGCCGCATCGGGCCCTTTGCCCCCAAGACCCAGTCCGGGGCAGCTGCTGCAGACGCCGCCGTTCACAGCGGGGTCACTGCGTGCATCGTCTTCAATGACCTCATCGCCATCGGCATGCTGCAGCGACTTCGCGAACGTGGTCTCCGGGTGCCGGAGGACATGAGCATCGTGGGCTGCGACGACATCTTTGGGGCAGACTTCTGCAATCCGCCCCTCACCACCATGAGTTCGCCCATTGAGCAGGCAGGACGCGTGGCAGTGTCCATGTTGCTCGCCCAACTGAATCCACTCGCTGGCGGCGGAAACCGCAGCCGATCCGTCATGCCCACGCACCTCACGGTCCGCGGCTCCACGGGACCGGCCCGCTCAAACTAGCCGTTCCCCGGAATCACGGCGCAATATGGTTGAGCGTCCATAACCATGCTGACTAGTGTTGGACCATGCGCGAACTCCAGGCCAAGATCATTGAAGAAATGGGCGTCCAGCCCCGGATCGATCCTGCGGAGGAGATCCGCAAGCGGGTCGCCTTCCTGAAGGACTACGTCAAGGCGACGGGGACTAAAGGCTTCGTCCTGGGCATCTCCGGCGGGCTCGATTCCACTCTGGCGGGGCGACTGGCCCAGCTGGCGGTTGAGGAGCTTGAAGCGGACGGCGTTGAGGCGAACTTCGTGGCCGTCCGACTCCCCTACGGCATCCAGCACGACGAAGACGACGCCCAGGCCGCCTTGGACTTCATCAAAGCCAAAACCGAGTGGACCTTCAACATCTCCCGGGCCGTCGACGGTTTCGAGGAAGAGTTCGAGAAGACCACCGGCGCGGAAATTTCCGACTTCCACAAGGGCAACACCAAGGCCCGCGCACGCATGATCGCGCAATACGCCCTGGCGGGCGAACACAATTATCTGGTGGTCGGCACCGATCATGGCGCCGAGTCCGTCACAGGCTTCTTCACGAAGTTTGGCGACGGCGGCGCGGACATCCTTCCACTGTTCGGCCTCAACAAGCGCCAGAACCGCGCAATCCTGGCGGAACTTGGAGCCCCCGCCCGCCTCTGGCAGAAGGTGCCCACGGCCGATCTCCTGGACGACAAGCCGGGCCGCACCGATGAAGACGAGCTGGGCATCACCTACGACCAGATTGACGACTACCTCGAAGGCCGCGACGTTGCCGAAGGCGCAGCAGAGCTCATCGAGCAGAAGTACCTCCGCACACGCCACAAGCGCACCGTTCCGGTCACCATCTTCGATACTTGGTGGAAATAACTACGTCCCTTTAGAACGCCCACGACCGACCAACCACGACTGCCAGACCAACCACGACGGCGGGTGCCGGCTTCCCCAAGGAAGTCCGCACCCGCCGTCGTGCTTTAACCGGCCCTCTCTCACATCCCGCGGCCTTCCCGCCGTCGCCCTCTCACATCCCGCGGCCTTCCCGCCGTCGCCCTCTCACATCCCGATCCCAAGGTCTTGACGATGCGATAGTTACCGATATATCGTTAAGTATCGCCGATACTTCTTCGGTGAACCACATAATCGAAAGGACGATGCTGCTATGAAAGGCATCAACGAACACGACAACACTTTCCCCGAGCACGGCCACGGACACCCCGAACACGGACACGGCCGAGGCCGGTTCAACCAAGGCAAGGGCCGGCGCGGCCCGGGCGGACACGGCGGAGGCGGATTTGGCCCGGGCTTCGGTCCTGGCGGCTTTGGCCCGGGTTTCGGGCCGAGGGGCTTCGGTCCCGGCGGATCACGCCGAGCCAATCGCGGCGACGTCCGCGCAGCGATTCTCTCGCTTTTGGCTGAGGCTCCGTCCAACGGTTACGGCCTGATCAAAACGATCGCGGAGAAGACGTCGGGGGCATGGCGTCCCAGCCCCGGCTCCGTCTACCCGACGCTGCAGCAACTGGTGGACGAAGAACTGATCGTCGCCGTCGGCGAGGGTCGGCGTACCGAGTTCACGCTCACTGACGACGGCAAGGCCTACGTCGCCGAGCATGAAGAAGAACTCGCCAATGCCTGGAACACCGAGGCCGATGGAACTGGCGCAGCATTCCACCAAAGCGTCGGCAAGCTCATGGGCGTCATCCACCAATTCCGCGGAGCCGCTACAGACGAACAGCGTCAAGCGGCAATCGAAAAGCTGGACGAAACCCGCCGGGCTCTCTACCTGATCCTGGCTGACTAAGTGCTGGCCAGCATCCCCTTGACCTTGACGTAACGTCAACCTCTACTGTCGAAGGACAAGCACAGGACGGAGGACGTATGGACTGGTCAATTCAGGAAATTGCCAAGATTGCAGGGACCACCAGCCGCACGCTGCGTCACTACGACGACATTGGACTGCTCAAACCAAGCCGGACCGGCCATAACGGCTATCGCTACTATGACGGTCCGGCCCTGGTTCAGCTCCAGCGAATCATCCTGCTCCGGGAACTCGGACTTGGACTACCGGCCATTGCCGCGGTTCTTGACCGCGAGACGGATACCGTCAAAGCGCTGACAAGCCATCTGCAATGGCTTGCCCAGGAGCAGGACAGGCTGACCCGGCAAATCGCCTCCGTTCGGCAGACCATTGACACGATGAAAGGGGATGGAAAGTACATGGCACAGAACATGTTTGATGGCTTTGACCACACTCAGTACAAGGACGAGGTGGAGGAACGCTGGGGCAAAGACGCTTACGCCGCCAGTGATTCCTGGTGGCGCGGAATGAGCGACGAGGAAAAGCAGCAATGGAAAAACCACGTGCAAAAGCTGGGCGCAGACTGGATCTCTGCCGCAGAATCCGGGGTTCCACCGGACAGCGAGATGGCGCAAGACCTGGCGCGGCGCCACGTAGAGTGGCTTCGCGGCATCCCGGGAACTCCCTCCGCCGCTCCCGGCGGAGACGTCAAGGGCTACGTCACGGGCCTCGGGGAAATGTACGTAGCTGACCCTCGATTTGCCGCCAACTATGGCGGAGAAAGAGGCGCAACGTTCGTCAGGGATGCCCTTAGGGTTTACGCGAAAAAGAACCTCTAGACAGTCAGGATGCGCTGATCCGGGTTAGGCAATAGTCTGGCCGAATGGGTACAAGCACCGTAAAGTCCGGCGAACAGGTTGATAGGCAGAAACGCATTCTCGACGCAGCCCTGGAACTGCTGTCCCGCCACGGCATTTCGGGTATCAACATGCGCGCCGTGTCGCGTGAAGCCGGCGTCGCCCTCGGGCTTGTGAACTACTACTACGAAGACAAGTCGAGTCTGATCCGCGCAGTTCTTCACCAGATTGAAGCGCACGACCTCCTGCTGGTGGAGCCCAAAGCTACGTCAACCCCTGACGAGCAACTCCGGGAGTCGCTTCGGCGCGTTGCGGACCCCGGGCTTCTGACCACACCGTACCTGTCCCTCCGCCTCCACTTGTGGGCCCTCGCCCAGGCGGATGAGGAATTTGCACAAATCAATGCCGCGGCCTTTGAGAGATACCTCCAAGGGCTCGCAGCCTTGATCGGCAATGCAATTCCGGGCCTCTCCCCGGATGAATGCAGGGAACGGGCAGCCGACATCGTAGTGGTGCAGAACGGCATGTGGCTCACCACGCTATTGGGCATCGACCAGGCGGCCATCGAGCGCGGCATTGCCCGCACGGAGCAGATCGCCTTCGCCCCTTCGGCGTAACTACCGGGTCCAGCGAGACCTTTGCTAGGTGCTCAGAAGGTGTTGGAGAAGGTGGTTGTGGGCAATCCCGTTCCCATGAATTGGTAGTCGAGGGTGGTCTGGGAGGCCGGGTCTTTTCGAGAGATGCCTTGCGTGAATTGCAGGTTTCCGGGGTCCACGGCTGTGCTCGTGCAGCGGACTTCTTTTGTGCCGTCGTTATGTGCTGTGCAGGACCATCCCGCAGGTTGTATGAGTGTTCCCGGGATCAGGCTTGCCCCGTCGGAAACGGAAAAGATCACTTCAGCGGCTTCGGTGGCAGTTTGACCGGCAATGGTAAAGGTGATTGTCGCCTGGACATCGGCCGCGCCTGAGCCCGCCCCCGTGGTGACGGTGGCCGTGACCTCTGGTGCTATGGGCCTGGTCGGGCTCGGCGTCGGCGTGGGGCTCGGTGTCGGGGTCGGGGCGGGGGTTGGGCTCTGAGTCGGGGCTGGTGTCGGTGTGGGGGCTGGCGTCGGGGTGGTGCTCGGCGTCAGGGGTGTTGGGTCCTTCGTGGTGCCCGCCCCGGGTAGAGACGGCAGGACTTCGAAGGGCTTGGGCACTTCGAAGGGCTTGGGCGGAGCGGCCGTGGGCGGGGCAGGCCAAGCAACCGGACGGCGCGGCGGCGCGGGGAAGCCGGCGGGGCTGCGCTGCACGCCGTTCAGGGCGGGCAGTTCTTCAGGATTTTCGGGAGGGGTTTCCGGCCCGTTGCCCGAAATACTCGAGGGTTGATTCGTCGGTGCGGCCGGGGCCGGATAGGTGCCGGTGAGGGGGGACTTTGTGTTCTGGTTCTCCTGGCTGGAAGTGGATGCCGGCACCTCTCCAGCCTGCGGTGTGCCGGGGTTGTTGGTTCCGGTTCCTGCCAAAGCTATGGTGGCGCCCACAATAATGACCGCCCCGGTCAACCCCGCTGCCCCAACTTTCATCATGGCAGCGATGGACTTCGGAGCAGCCTCGCCGCCGGCACCGGCCCCGGTACCCGCGAGTCCAGCAGTACCCGCGAGTCCAGCGGCACCCGTGATCCCGGGGGCGGCCGAGGTCAGGGCCACTCCCGCAATCAAGGGGAAGATGATGGCCCTCATGGCGGACTGCACGTCATTGAGATCCAGGAGCAGGGCAGTGCATCTCGAACAGGATTCCAGATGGCTCTGGACTTTCTGGTGTGCCCGCCGACTCAGACCATTCCGCGAGTATGCCCCCAACTGGTCCGGATACCCTTCACATTCCTTGGAGGTTGAGTCTTTTATATGGCCCTGCAAATAGGCTTGCCGCAGGCCTTCACGGGCCCGGATGGCCAGCGACGAGACCCCATTCGGGGTGATCCCTAAGACTTCCGATGCCGCGGCGGGTTTCATTCCTTCTATGTCCACGTACCACAGGACTTCCTGCCAGCGCTCGGGCAGGGATTTGAACGCGGCTGCCACCGTGCTGGACTCAAACCCGACAACAGCGGGGTCCTCAGGATCCTCAACCCGGTCCAGCACAAAACTGTCCGAAACCGGCAGGCTACGGGCCGCCATCCGGTTCTGGGCCTGCGCGATCCGCCGCACCGCTGTCAGCAGGTACGCCCTAAAGAAAGTGTCAGGACCCTTGCCACGCATCAGGGCCTGATGAATCGAAACAAACGCCTCCGAAACAATGTCCTCAATATCGGCCCTGTTATCCACCTGCCCCGCCGCGACATACCGCGCCATATCCCGATGGCGGTCAAAAAGACTCGCGAAAGCCCCCTGATCCCCCGACCGAACCCTCAGGACAAGATCAGCATCACTCAGAGTCTCCATCGCCGTTGCCACAGACGTTCCTATCTTCGGGTTACAAGTCGTTCGGCCCACAGCAGCTGTGGTGGACGGTGTTCAAAAACGCATCTTCCGCCAGGTGCTCGAACCAAAGGCCGTCGCAGCGGCAGCAACCTGTTCACGCGACAAATCGATGCAATGCTGCACTTCTTAAGTGTGGCCAGGGGGCAGTTCGTGTCGCGGAAACGGAAAAAATCTTCGGGAAGGCCGGTTCACCTTCCCGGCAACGCCCGCAAACACCTAAGGGTCGTTGGGGAAGAGCAGGATTTCCAGCTCGTGCATGTCCACGAGCCGGCGCTCATTTAGTTGGTCTTCGCGGATCCAGAACAGTCCCGCCTTCGGCATGGTCTGCGTGACGGTACCGCGATGTACAAGGACTCCCTGCGACCAAGCTTCAATGGTGTCCCCTTGCGCCAAATCCACGCATCGGACGATGAGAATCTGTTGGTTGGCCGTCACGGTGTGGTCCTTTCCCGGCGTTGGACTTGAGCTGAATCGCGAGGGCGGGTGACCAGGATGGCAGCCGTTGCCGCACCGATGAGGCCAAGAACCCACCAGGGGAAACCTGGGTCTGAAGCTTGACTAGGCATTGTTTGCGGGCTCTCGGCACTGGGGGCTTCTGTGCGTTCGCCGCGGACGAGCAAGCGATGACTGTTAACGCCGGTGGGTGTACAGGTGATGAGAGTTACATAGTCCTTGCCGGGCACCTTTCGGAGTGCGTCCGTTTGATCCGGCAAGACCGTTTGGATGGAGTCCACTTTGTAGTAGATGGTCTGATCCAGGACGCTGATGCTGAAGGTTTCTCCTTTAGCGACTTTGTGGAGGTTCTCAAAAAGGGTTGCACTGACGAAGCCGGAGTGCGCGCTAAGGACACTATGCGTCCCCTCTCCCCCAACTGGCAGAGCCGAACCGAACAGGTGACCGGCGCCCTTGGACAGCGAGTCTTCGTCGGTGCCATGAAAGATCGGCAGGTCGGAATGGATGGAGGGGATGCTGATGCGGCCCATCATTCCACCGGGCCCCACATCCAGCAGATTCTGGTACGCGTCTGATCCTGCCCCAATGGTGGTCTGTTTGCCCTCGTCATTGAGGGAGTAGGGGTCTCTGAGGGGTCCGGACGGAAGGTCTTGGTTGAACTTCTTTGCCGCGTCAAGGATGGACTTTTTGGCAGAAGGGTTCAAGTTCCCCACAGTGTCAACATAGCCACTGATTTCGGTGGCGTGGACCCGGTCGGAAAACCAGGCAGCCGCTGTTGGGTAGAGCAAAATTCCCACACCCAAGATGGCGATCAGCACTATGAGGATGCGTTGTTTGCTCCACGATCCGATGACTCGGCCGAGGTCGGGTCGGGAGGGGGCTTGGATATGAGTCATCAGGGTCCTGTGGCGGATAGTTGTGTAGTGCTGAAACTTCAAAGTGGGGAAGATCGCCGAAACGATCTTCCCCACTTTGGCTAGATGGGAGTCACTGTTGCGGCTCCCGAGGTGTTAGCTGTTGGTGGTCTTGCGGTTCCGTACGAACAGCAGGCCTGCGCCGACGACCAAGAGCGCTCCGGCTGCGTAGAGCAGGCCGGTTCCGACGCCACCGGTGAGGGGCAGTTCGAAGCCGCCGTTGGACGGGATGTTCTTGACGCTCAGGTCAATGCCAACCGTGGTGGATGCTGAGTTGATCAGGAAGGAGATCGGCTCGGCGAGCAGCTCGTATCCGGCCGGGGCGGTGGTCTCCACCAGGTAGTAGGTCCGGTAGTCAGCCGAGCCCGGTGCAACAGCTGCGCCATCTGCCCAGTCCGAGTAACGCAGACCGGAGATCGTCAGGGTGCCATCGGCTGCAACGGTGAAGGTGCTCTGGCCGTTCAGGACGATCGGGTTGGTGCCGGCCAGGGCGTCAGCTTCGGTGGCGTAGACGGAGAAGGCAGCGCCGGCAAGGGCCGTGCCATTCTCGTCAACCTTCTGCAGCGTCATTTCGCCCCACTTGGTCACGACCGGGGGAGTAACGATAGGGCCGCCGGGCTGGCCCGGGGTTACGTCGAAGCTGGGCAGGTTGGGGTAAACGAGTGCTTCGTTTTCGATTTCACCGATGGTGTTGACCGTGGTGTTCACTACGACCTGAACGCGGGTGTCGTTGTTCGCTGCGAGTAGTGCCAGGCCTGCGGGGGTGAAGACGATGGAGACCGTGTTCGTTGCGGCGTCGAAGACGACGTTGTAGTCGGTGCCTTCGGTGATGACGGTGCCATCGACCAGGGTGGCGGTGGCGCCTACGTAGGTCAGCTTGGGATCGAGGACGTCCACGATCTTGTAACCATCGATGACGGCTTCGTTGGGGATGTCACCGGTGATGGTGAAGTCGATCTGGTCGCCCAGCTTGACATCGGGGGCATCCGTGACGGTCTTTTCTGCACCGGCAATGGAGTTCTTCGGGTAGACGTGAACATCGTAGATCCAGTTGTCCTGGTTATCCGGGTCGGTCAAGGGAACCGAGACCAGGAACGGAGCTGCAGGAGTCACACCGGCGGGGTAGTTGGTCTCGGTGACCAGGTACAGGCCGACAGGGATGTTGGCGAACGCTGCGGTGCCGTCAGCAGCGGTGGTCTGGGCCTGCCCTGCACCCAGGGTGTATCCGGCGCCGGTAATGGAGCCTTCAGGATCGGCGGGGGCGAAGACGCTGCTCAGGTTATGGGCCGCGTCCCAACCGGCGTTGGTCGACAGGTCAATGGTGTTGACCTGCTGAATGGTGAACTCAATGCCACCCAACGGCGTCAACCCGGAGGTGTCTACCGCAGTGCCGTTGTTGGGAAGGCCTGTGGGAGTGGTAGGGCGTTCGAACTTGTGGACTGTGATGGAACCGGTCTGGTCGCCGTCAACCAAGGGCGCCGCCGAGGCCGGTGCGACGGAGAACGACATGGCCAGCACCGCCCCGGCTATAGTTGCGGCGGCGGTTTTCCACAGCCGCAAGGAGCTTGGATTACTCACTTTGTATCTTCTTTCTATTGATGGTTCGGATGCTCGGAGTGAACATTCTGGGTTCCGGGCTTGCGGCGGTGGCGGCAAGCCCGGAAGGTCTAGGTACTGGTGATGTTTCGACGGCGGATGTTGAGAAGTCCCAGGCCGAGGGCCGTCAGGAGGAGAAGTGATCCGGCTGCCGTGAAGGGCCACCAGCCGATGCCGCCGGACTCCGGCATTTGCAAGGCCGGGACATCGCGCACAGTGATGAGGAAGATCCCGTCACCGTCGGTGTCGCTGCTGCTCACGACGCCCGCACCGCTGCCCTGCCCAACTGTCACCGCGCCGTTGGCTGCCACGGTGAATTGCACAGGCTCGGCCAACAGATTGAAACCGTCGGGTGCGGTGGTCTCTTCGAGCCAGTAGATACCGGGATTGATTCCCTCGAGTTGGAACAAACCTGTCTCGCCTGCCACGGCAACCGCGGTCGGGCTTACCAGGGCAGCTCCGGGGACGCCGTTATTATCGGTGTAAATCGTCCAGGAAGAGCCGGCCATTCTGACCCATTCCTCGTTGGAAGATTCGCCGACTTTTTCGATGAGGACTTTGGCAGGTGTCTGGTGTGTGGTGGTGCAATCGGGCCCGGGACCGGAGGAGCCTGAAGCAGCGCAAGTTTGGGGAGGTGTGCTGCCACTGCCGGTTACCGTGTTGACCAATGTGGCATTCCAGGCA
Source organism: Paenarthrobacter sp. GQ52 (assembly GCF_059759005.1). Lineage (NCBI taxonomy): Bacteria > Bacillati > Actinomycetota > Actinomycetes > Micrococcales > Micrococcaceae > Paenarthrobacter > Paenarthrobacter sp. GQ52. The sequence goes on along the minus strand of NZ_JCAXEJ010000011.1, from coordinate 12,556 downwards.
CCCGTCTTGACTGTCACGCTGTAGAGCAGTGTCGCGGTTTGACCGGCAGGAAGCGTGAAAGCGGCAGTTGTCAACGTTGTTGAGGGGGCAACCGGATCCGCCACCGCAACGGGGGTTCCTGTTCCTATGGTGAGAGTTGCTGAGCCGGGGACGTACGTCGCATCGTCCAGAACGTCAGCGAGATTGTCGTTGAGGACTACCCCTGTGATGATGCCGCTGAGGCTGGTTGCGGTCACTGCATAGTTGATCGTCTGGCCGGGGGTTACCGATCCGTTCGCAGGAACTGTACCGTTGACCGTCGCCGTCTTCTTGATCGTCCACGCCGGGGGCGCCTTAATTTCTGCATTGTCCGTGGCCGTGACCGGTGGTCCCGTGGGCGGGTTGCCTGTGACCATGGCCGTGTTCGTCAGAACCCCGGTGGTCACATCGCTTTGGGTCACAACGTAGGTGGCTGTAGCAGTCACCGATTGCCCGGCCAGCAACACACCAGGCAATCCCGGCCAGGTGTACGTCAAAGCCGACAAGGTGCCGGTGCCGGAGAATTGCGTTTCGCTGATCACGACGCCCGTCAGGGTGACGTTGCCGGTGTTCTGGGCCACAAACGTATACGTGGCAGTTTGACCGGCCACGAGCGTGGTCCTGTCTACAGTCTTGACCAACGTGATGGCCGGAGCAGCGGCAGGGGCGATGGTGACGATGTAGTCCTCCACCTCGCCTGAATTCGAAGGTCCAATGGGCAACTGGACCTGGGCGGTGTTGTAACCGATCCGGAAGCGCGCATAGGTGGTCCCGGCAGTCATACCGGCAGGGATAGCAGTCCAGTTGAGCGTGGCCGATGTGGCTCCGGCCGCAAAGCTGGCACACGCCCGCTCCGCCGTGTTGTTAAAGAGCCCGTCCTTGTTGACGTCGATCCACCCGCACGTCATTCCGGCTTTGCTGGCACCACTGATGGCGACGGTTCTGGAGTAGCTGGTCACCCCCGCCGTCATAGGCGTCATAACGACACCATCGTCCATCTGGTCCAGCGCTGCAGTAACGCTGGCATTGGGCGACACCGTGCCGTTGGCAACGTTGGCGTTATCCTCGGTGAGGTTGGCACCCAGCGTAACGTCGGATGTCACAGCCCTAGCGGCGCTGCCTTGATCGTAGGACGACGGGGCATCCCCGAAGTCCTGCGGAACCGTGACGGCCATGAGGAAGTTGTCTTGGTTGTGCTCATTGGCATTCGTGACGACGTTATCCGTGTAGCCGGGCATCGAGTTGCTGGTCGGAACGTGAACGCTGCTGACATCAAAGGTCAAGGTGGTAACGACGCCGTTAACTCTCACCGAACCGCATGCAGCTGTTGCTTGAGCGCTGAGCGGAGTGGGATTGCCGCTTTGAGCTGTGGTGCTGCACGAAGTACCGGTATTGTCATTCACCGCCGTAATGGAGTTACCACTGACGGCGAGATTGCCTCCGGAGAGCTTGCTCATGGTCAAACCCGCAGTGGCGAGGTTCAAGACGACGTGGTACTGCGACTGCTGATCAACACTGCCGTTGTTGCCGATGTCGAGGTTCACGTACCCGCCCATACCTGCCAGATTCAGCACCGGGTTTCTGACCGGTTGGCTAAAGGCAACTGTGATAGTTCCCAGGCCCGAACACGACCCACTGGCCGGGCAGTTATTCACGGCGTCCGTCCAGAACTCGACGGCGGGAGAGGCAGCGGGGACGCCCTGCGAATAGTCAGAGGCAACGTACCCACGGCTATCCAGCGTCGTCCTGCCCGCCAGGTAGGTCAGACCGGACTGGTCATAGGTGGTGGTCAGGCCGGATCCCGGCATCGTCAGCACGGCGGCTCCGCCGGTAACGTTCGCCGGGGCTGTGGCCACTTCGTAGGCCTGCGCCGGTGCGCCTAACGACAGCCCGCCAAGGACCACCATCAACGCGGCAGCAATGGCCGTCGCTCTCCCACGGGGAAACTTCAATGGAGGTCCTTCCAAGAACTCTTCTCAACCGCTCCACTGGGGAGCCGAACATTTACAGGGCATAGCCACACCCTCAGCAGGGCGAAGCTTCACTAAGGGAGTAGCGGCAGGGAACTGAATGTGTTGCAAGTTCCAGGAAGTTTTTTGATAGACACCTATCAGCCGCGAACTGTAATGAAGGCATCTTGCTGGTCGTGGAACTCCCGAAAGGCCGAACGTCCGCTCACCCGCATGCTGCTCAGGAGTTCGCATCCGTGCAATTGATCCCGCGTCGTCACCGAATAGGAGAAGCTTCGATATGCGGTCTCGAACCTTCCGAGATGGCCGATTGGCTGGACGTCCCTCCGGGATAACGGCTGGAAATGAAGTACTTCCAAAGCCTCATTGGTCAGCGATCCGGGGACTAGGTGGACGTCATTGAGGCGCCGACCCGTTTCGTTGACGATCCAGGCTGTGAAAACTACCGTCTCCCCCGGCCTGACCAACCGTCTGTCTGCTGCATACATCAGCACCAAGCCCGACCCATGAGGCCGCCGTTTGAGATGGCCCCATGTGGATTTGAGCTGCCGAATACCCTCTACTACCCATTCACTTCGCACACCCGTTAAGTGCTGCACGGGCGCCGATCGTGTCGCCACTTGGTCCTTAACGGATCCAAGAAAATACTCCGCCATTCCGCCTACCACCACTGGCGGCCAATTCGTCAATGTCGCGACACAAATCCAGTACCCGCGGTACTTACTTGACATGAACGACCAAACAGAGATTCGTAGCGGCGACCTCGTTATTACATCCTGTGGACTCCAACTTCGTTGGCAGCAAAGCAGCCTTCAGGCGGGATGGAAGCTTCCCGGTGATTGGCTGGTACCTGAGGTCGCGGAGACCACCAGGGCGAGAGTCCGGGGGGACGAACTTCAGAACGTGGCGAGACGGCTGGGCGCCTCCCGCGCCTACCACGGGGTGGGCGTCCGCGAGACCATGATGGACCTTCGCGCCTTTTACACCGTTGCCGATTTGCCCCCGGATGACTCTTCCATGCTTGCCTTAGTAGAGGGATGGACCGCGGAGATGGAGCACCTGGAACCTCTCTCCTGCACCGATGTCCGCACCGGGTTGGCCACGTTCGCGCATTTCGAACGACTCATCTATGACGTGGCGGTCAGCGGATCCCGGGCACAACAAGCCCAGACCATTGCGTCCCTCCATCTCGACTGGTCCGATCAAGGCCATCGTCTTGGCTGGGATCTGCTTGCGGACGTAGGGAACATCTGCAGCGAGGAACTTGCCACGATCAACGTCTCGGCTGCCTACCACCGAGGAAGTATCCACGCCATCATGGAGCGCACCACTCAAAGTTACGAAGCCCTTTTCCGCTGCCGCGAACGCCTCGATGCACTCACCAGGTGGCCTTCTCCAGCTACGACAGTCGACTTCGAACCCGTCCCGACCACCCGGGCTGATTTCACGAAAACAACAGCTGCGCTGCGAACCCGACGAGCTGCCTAATGTCCGTAGCTGACCTGGCCTTCTTCAGAAGCGTCGTCACGGCTGACCCCGAACGCATGCTGGAAAGACACTTCACTACATGGTGCGCACGGTTCAAAATAGCGCTTGGCGACTCGGGATTCACCACCGAAACAGGCCGCGTCGTCTACCCCGCTCATGGAGTAACCGAGGCCGATGGAACCGTGTGGCTGTCTACCCTGGCATCCTTTGACAGATCCGGGATCCGCGGGCAAGTAGAACATAATCCGCATTTCCGGCGCATGCTCCTCGATGTAGCCAAATCGCCCGACAGGGCCCCCGACGGGATAGCGCTGCTGATCGGCAGGACGCCGTATCAGGTGATTTTCCAGAACACAAAGGAAGCCGGCGGCGACCACATCGTCAATGTCGCTTTCATCAATCGGGCACCGCTTAATATCAACCCTCTTTGAACATCTGTTCATAATTTTCCTTGAACAGATGTTCAAGATGCACTAGCCTGCTTCGTATGACCCAAGCCACATTTTCCGATTCCGCCTCCACACTTTTCATCAACGGTGCGTGGGAGCCGGCTGCTTCCGGCGCGGTGCGCGAAATCCGTAACCCTGCCGACGGCGAGCTGGTCGCCACGGTGTCCGAAGCCGGCCGCGAAGACGCCGAGCGCGCCATTTCCGCAGCTCGCGCCGCCTTCGACTCCGGCGTCTGGTCTTCAGTCCCGGCCCCTGAGCGCGGCGCGTTCCTGCTCAAAGTCGCAGCGGAACTGCGCGAACGCCGGGAGAAGTTCGCCCGCGCCGAATCCTTGGACACCGGCAAGCGCATCATTGAAAGCCGCATCGACATCGACGACATCGCCGCCTGCTTCGAATACTTCGGGCGTCTCGCCGGGCAGTCTGCCGGCCGGGTGGTCGACGCCGGGGACCCCGCCGTCGTGAGCAAAATAGTCTACGAGCCGGTAGGCGTCTGCGGCTTGATCACGCCATGGAACTACCCGCTGCTGCAGGCGGCGTGGAAGATCGCGCCCGCCCTGGCCGCTGGCTGCACCTTCGTCCTCAAGCCCGCCGAGCTGACCCCGTCCACGGCGATCCTTGCCATGCAGTTGCTGAAGGACCTTGGCCTGCCGGACGGCGTCGCCAACCTCGTGACGGGCCCGGGAGCCCAGGCTGGCGCACCCCTTTCGGAGCACCCCGACATTGATCTGGTCTCCTTCACCGGCGGATTGGAAACCGGCAAGCGCATTGCCGCAGCCGCAGCCGGCACCGTGAAAAAGGTGGCGCTGGAGCTTGGCGGCAAGAACCCCAACGTCGTGTTCGCTGACGCTGACTTCGACGCCGCCGTCGACAATGCGCTGAACGGTGCCTTTGTGCATTCAGGACAGGTCTGCTCCGCCGGGGCGCGGCTGGTGGTGGAGGAATCCATCGCCGAACGCTTCGTTGACGAACTGGTCCGTAAGGCACAGAACATTCGCCTCGGAGGCCCCTTCGATGAGTCCGCCGAAACCGGACCACTGATCTCCGCGGCCCACCGGGAGAAGGTGGACGCCTACGTCCAGCGTGGCGTGGCCGAAGGCGCACGGCTGCGGTGCGGCGGCGCGGCACCTGAAGGCGAGAAGTTCGACGCCGGCTTCTACTACCAGCCGACCGTCCTGGACCGCGTCCAAAAGGGAATGTCGGTAGTCATCGACGAAGCCTTTGGCCCGGTAGTAACAGTGGAAACCTTCCGCACTGAGGACGAAGCCGTAGCCACCGCCAACGACACCATCTACGGATTGGCCGGTGCCGTCTGGACCCAGGACGCCGGCAAGGCCCAGCGGGTAGCGGGCCGTTTGCGGCACGGCACGGTCTGGATCAACGACTACCACCCCTACCTTCCCCAGGCCGAGTGGGGCGGCTTCGGCCAGTCCGGCGTCGGCCGCGAACTCGGGCCCACCGGATTGGGTGAATACCAGGAAGCCAAGCACATCTACCAAAACACCAGCCCCCAGGTGACCGGCTGGTTCGCAGACCACGGCAAGGAGAAATAGATGCACGTTGACAACATTGAGGACCTCAGCGAGCGCGGATTCGATTACGTCATCATCGGCGGAGGGTCTGCAGGAGCCGCCGTCGCCGCCCGGCTGAGCGAGGACCCTGCCGTCACCGTTGCCTTGGTGGAAGCCGGACCTGATGACCGGAACCTGCCGGAGATCCTGCAGCTGGACCGCTGGATGGAGCTGCTGGAATCCGGCTACGACTGGGACTACCCGGTGGAACCGCAGGAAAACGGCAACTCCTTCATGCGTCACGCCCGCGCCAAGGTGATGGGTGGCTGCTCCAGCCACAACTCCTGCATCGCCTTTTGGGCTCCCCGCGAGGACTTGGATGAGTGGGAGTCAAAGTACGGCGCCACCGGCTGGAACGCTGCTGCCGCATGGCCTTTATACAAGCGCCTGGAAACCAATGAGGACGCCGGCCCGGATGCTCCCCATCATGGCGATTCCGGTCCTGTGCACTTGATGAACGTTCCCCCGAACGATCCCGCCGGAGTCGCGCTCCTTGATGCCTGCGAGCAGACCGGCATCCCCCGCGCAAAGTTCAATGACGGCACCACCGTGATCAACGGCGCTAATTTCTTCCAAATCAACCGCCGCTCGGACGGCACGCGTTCCTCCAGTTCTGTCTCCTATATCCACCCCATCGTCGATCGCGAAAACTTCACGCTGCTGACCGGCCTGCGGGCACGCCAACTGGTGTTCGACGCTGACAAGCGCTGCACCGGCGTCGACGTTGTGGACTCGGCCTTCGGCCGGACGCACAGGCTCGCGGCGCGTCGCGAGGTCATCCTGTCTACTGGCGCCATCGACTCCCCCAAGCTCCTCATGCTTTCCGGCATAGGCCCGGCTGCACATCTGGCGGCGCATGGCATCGAGGTACTGGTGGATTCCCCCGGCGTCGGCGAGCACCTCCAGGACCACCCGGAAGGCGTGGTGCAGTTCGAGGCCAAGCAGCCCATGGTGCAGACCTCCACCCAGTGGTGGGAGATCGGCATCTTCACCCCCACCGAGGCGGGCCTCGACCGCCCGGACCTGATGATGCACTATGGCTCCGTGCCCTTCGACATGAACACCCTGCGGTACGGCTACCCCACCACGGAGAACGGCTTCAGCCTCACACCGAACGTCACGCATGCCCGTTCCCGCGGGACGGTCCGGCTGCGTAGCCGGGACTTCCGCGACAAGCCCATGGTGGACCCCCGGTACTTCACCGATCCTGAAGGGCACGATATGCGCGTCATGGTGGCCGGCATCCGGAAAGCCCGGGAAATTGCCGCGCAGCCAGCCATGGCTGAATGGACCGGCCGGGAACTCTCTCCTGGAATTGAGGCACAGAGCGACGAGGAACTGCAGGATTACATCCGCAAAACGCACAACACCGTCTACCACCCGGTCGGCACAGTCCGCATGGGACCAGTGGATGACGACATGTCACCCCTGGATCCCGAGCTGCGGGTCAAGGGCGTCACCGGGCTGCGCGTGGCCGATGCCTCCGTCATGCCGGAACACGTCACCGTGAACCCCAACATCACAGTGATGATGATTGGCGAACGTTGCGCCGACCTCATTAAGTCTGATTTCGTCCGAGCCAACCGGACGGAGGAAACCACGACGGCGGAAGCCGACTTCAGCTTGTCCCTCGCCTGAACAGGCACCCTGCTTTTAGACCCACGCAACAAACAATGGGGGAACAGCCCGAGGCACATCGTGGTGCCCGGCCTTTGATTTCGACTGCGTCCAACGGCGGCCGCAGGTAATCACCATTCGTGCATGTCTGAATTAGGAGTTCGAATGTTAGAACCCAGCAAAATAGGACCCTGCAAGAGCGATGCAAGCGGCATGGACGAGTTTGGCTATGCCCAAACCCTTGATCGCAGCATCGGTAAGTTTGCCAGCTTCGCGGCCGGCGTCAGTTACATCTCCATTCTCACCGGCGTTTTTCAATTGTTTTACTTTGGATTCTCGACGGCGGGACCCGCCTACGCCTGGTCGTGGCCCATCGTCTTCGTCGGCCAGCTCATGGTCGCCCTATGCTTTGCGGAACTGGCCGGACGCTACCCCGTGGCCGGATCGGTGTACAACTGGGCAAAAAGGCTATCGACAGGAACATGGGCCTGGTTGGCGGGCTGGTTGCTGCTGCTGTCCTCGATCATGGCCTTGGGGTCCGTGGCCTTGGCCCTCCAAATCACCTTGCCGCAGATCTGGAGCGGTTTCCAACTGGTAGGCGACGGAACAGGTCCTTACGATTTCGCCGTCAACGGGGTCGTCCTGGCCAGTATCATGATTGGCATTTCCACTCTCATCAACGCGTTCGGCGTGAAACTCATGACCATGATCAACAGCGTGGGCGTGTTCGTGGAACTCGTTGCGGCCGTCCTGCTTATTGCAGCACTCATCTGGCATTCCGTCCGCGGACCGGAAGTCCTCCTGGACACGGCTGGATTCGGCGAAGAGCATCCCTTGGGCTTCTTCGGAGTGTTCCTCATCGCCGCTATGGCTTCCGGCTACGTCATGTACGGATTCGACACCGCAAGTTCCTTGGGCGAAGAGACCAAGGACCCCAAGCGCACGGCTCCCAGGGCGATCCTGCGCGCCGTTACGGCGTCCTTCCTCCTGGGTGGTTTGCTCCTTCTGGGCGGAATCCTGGCCGCCCCCGATCTTTCCGACCCCAAGCTCGGAGCCGCCGATGGCGGGCTGCAGTACATTGTGTTGTCGGTGCTGGGTGGCCCGTTCGGCAAGGCGTTCCTGGCGTGCATCGTCGTGGCTGTAGTGGTCTGTACTCTGGCCGTTCATGCAGCGGCTATCCGGATGATGTTTGCCATGGCCAGGGACAACAACCTTCCCTTCAGCCGTCAGCTCAGCAAAGTGCACCCCACCCGCAAAACCCCCACAGTGGCTGCCATCGTTATTGGCGTGGTGGCAGTGATTCCGCTGATCGTCAACATCTCGCAGCCAGCCATCTTCACCATTCTGTCCAGCATCAGCATCGTCCTGATCTACCTGTCCTACCTGCTGGTGACAGTGCCCTTGCTGCGGCGCCGGTTCCTGAAGAAGTGGCCCTTGCAGGACGACGGATCAGAACCGGGATTCAGCCTCGGCAAATGGGGGCTCCCCGTGAACATCCTGGCCGTGCTGTGGGGCGGCGCGATGACGTTGAACCTCGTGTGGCCGCGGCCGGAGATCTACAACTCAGTACCGCCCTTCGAGTGGTACCTGCAATGGGGTGGCGTCATCTTTGTCGCAGCGGTCATCATCGGCGGAACGCTCCTCTACCGCCTCCGCATCAGGCATCGGACAGGAGTCCTGGCCGAGCACGCAGCCCTGGTCACGCCTGAGGAGTCCCCCCAAGTGGTAGCTCAAAGCTCCTAGCCACGGAGCTATCTCTCACTTCCAACGAGCATCCCTTCGCCGACGTTCAACCGGCGAAGGGATGCTCAGACGAACGCCGACTTCCCCGTCACCGCGCGGGCCACGATCATGGAGTTGATCTCGTAGCTGCCTTCGTACGTATACAGAATCTCTGCGTCGCCGAAGAGCTTGGCCATCTCGTAATCAGTGGTGATCCCGTTCCCGCCCAACAACGAACGGCCCATGGCAACGGAGGAACGGGCCAGCCGGGTAGTGGTGGCTTTGCACATGGCAGCCTGCACCATTTCGAGCTTCCCGGCCTGCTGGATCCGGGCGAGTTCAACCATCATGGACAGTGAAGCGTTGGCATTGCCCAGAATGTCGGCGAGCTGCTGCTGCACCAACTGGAAGCGGGCCAGCTCTTTGCCGAACTGCCGGCGCTCCAAAGCGTATGAACGGGCGATATCAAAGGCAGCCAATTGAATTCCCGCAGCTTGCCAGCCCACCCATGCCCGGGAATCACGCAAGAGGTCATTAGCGCGGGAAAACTCCGTGGCACCTGGCAGGAGGTTTTCCAAAGGAATGCGCACCTCGTCCAACACGATGTCCGCATTCTGCATGATGCGCAGGCCGATCTTGTTGGAGATCTTGGTAGCTGAGTAGCCGGGGCGGTCCGTCTCGACGATGAAGCCCTTGATGTGTCCGTCAGCCTCATCGCGAGCCCAAACCAGGGCAAAGTCGGCAATCGTGCCGGCCCCTATCCATCGCTTGGCACCGTTGATGACCCAATCGCCGCCGTCGCGTCGCGCCGTCGTCGAGAGTCCTCCGGCGATGTCCGATCCGTGATCCGGTTCTGTCAGCGCGAAGGCACCCAGTTGGCTGAAAGCCTCCAGACCAGGCAGCCATTTGCGTTTCTGTTCAGGGGAACCGAGCTCGTTAATCATGCCGACAATGAGCTCATTGTGGATGCCCACCAGCGCTGAAAGGGACACATCCGCCCGCGCGACCTCGGTGTACATGAGGCCCTTGAACAGCTTTGAGGAGCCGTCCGTCTGCAGCCCACCCAGCCCGAACTTGGCCATGTCAGCCAGCAGCCCGAACGGAAATTCTTCCCGGTTCCAGTAGTCGATGCTCGCAGCCCGGATCCGGGTTTGCAGGAACTCCCTGATCTCGAGATACCGTGCACGCTCCCCGGCTGGGAGCAGGTCAATGACGTGCATCAAGTCCGCCTCCGGATAAGGAGGCAGGACGCGTTCTGGTGCCGCACCGCTGGTAACGGTGCCGGCAGCTTTTTCGTCGAGCATTAGACCCCTTCGTCATGTCCCGCATGGGCTCTTCCAAACCCTTGGATGTCCTAGTATATTGCAAGGTGATGTGGATCACTAGGCGGGAAGCCCGGCGATGGTGCCGGGAACCCGAAGGCGAAAGGCGGACTATGACAGTCACAGAAGACTTCCGTGCGGCCCGCGATCGGCTCCTGGAGCTGCGCGAGGACTACAAGCAGGCACACGCAGAATTCCAATGGCCGCGCTTTGAGGAGTTCAACTTCGCACTCGACTGGTTCGACCAGATCGCCGCCGACGAAACCAGGGGCCGCCAGCCCGCGCTGGTCATCGTGGAACAGGACGGCAGTTCAACCCGGCGCACCTTCAAGGATCTCTCCCGGAGGTCCTCCCAACTCGCCAACTGGCTGCGGGACCAAGGCGTCAAGCGCGGCGAGCACATGATCATCATGCTCGGCAACCAGGTTGAGCTGTGGGAACTCATGCTGGCAGGCATCAAGCTGGGCATCGTCATGATCCCCACCACCACCCTCATGGGCGCCCGCGATCTCCAGGACCGGGTGGAGCGAGGCGGGGCCACCTGGGTGGCTGCAGGAAGTGCCAACATCGGCAAATTCTCCGATGTCGAGGGCGATTACACACTGATTGAGGTCGGCTCAGGGAGCACCAACGCGGACGCTAAGCAGTACTCGGATTCGTACGACGCCGGTACGGACTTCACGCCCGATGCGCCCACTCGCGCCGACGAGACACTGCTGCTTTACTTCACGTCCGGCACCACCTCACGGGCGAAACTCGTGGAGCACACGCACACGTCCTATCCTGTGGGCCACTTGTCCACCATGTACTGGATCGGCCTGGAACCGGGCGATGTCCACCTGAACGTCGCATCCCCGGGCTGGGCTAAACATGCCTGGTCCAACGTCTTCACGCCGTGGATCGCGGAAGCCACAGTCTTCATTTACAACTACCAACGCTTCGACGCTGCGGCTCTCATGGAACAGATGGGCCGCGAAGGCGTCACGAGTTTCTGCGCCCCGCCTACTGTGTGGCGCATGCTCATCCAGGCCGACCTCACCCAACTCACCACCCCGCCACTTAAGGTGGTCTCTGCCGGCGAACCACTCAACGCCGAAGTTATCGGTCAGGTGGAGGAAGCCTGGGGAGTCACCATCCGTGACGGCTTCGGCCAAACCGAATCCACGGTCCAGATCGCCAACACGCCCGCGCAGCCGGTGAAAATCGGCTCCATGGGACGGCCACTGCCGGGATACGACGTGGTCCTGGTGGACCCGCTCACCGGGCAGGAATCCGACGACGGCGAACTCTGCTTGCGCTTGGACCCCCGTCCCGTGGGACTCATGAAGAGCTACTTCGGCGACGAAGCCAAGACGGCCGAAGCCTTCCGCGATGGCTACTATCACACGGGCGACATGGCGAGCCGGGATTCCGACGGCGTCATTACTTACGTCGGCCGGGATGACGACGTCTTCAAGTCCTCCGACTATCGATTGTCGCCTTTCGAACTCGAAAGCGTCCTGATCGAACACCCGGCAGTAGCGGAGGCCGCCGTCGTACCTTCGCCTGACGCTGTAAAGCTGTCGGTGCCCAAGGCGTTTGTGGTGTTGGCTGCCGGCTATGAAGCCGGGCCGGCGGTCGCAGAGGACATTCTCAGGTACTGCCGTGAGCATTTGGCGCCGTTCAAGCGCATCCGACGGCTCGAATTTGGGGAGCTGCCCAAGACGATTTCCGGCAAGATCAGGCGGGTGGAGCTGCGCGGGACGGAAGTCGCCCGGCACGGCGACGGCCCGCTGCCCGCAGGTTTGGGCGTCGAATACACCGAGGAAGAGTTCCCGAATCTGAAAGACTAGCTACCCAATACACCAAGCTATTCCGGCAACCAAAGGAGGCCCATGGGCACGCCACTCCCCCGCGACCCCATTGCCGATGCCCAACGAAACTGGGAACGGCATGGTTGGGGCGATGTCGCCGCGCCCATGGCTGCCATCACAGCGATCATGCGCACACAACAGATCCTCCTGGCGCGCATCGAAACGGTGCTCAAGCCGTTCGGGCTGACGTTCGCGCGCTACGAACTGTTGGCATTGCTGAGCTTCGCCCGCAGCGGTGCGCTGCCCATGAACAAAGCCAGCGCGCTCTTGCAGGTTCACCCGACGTCGGTGACCAACGCCGTCGACCGCTTGGAGAAAGCCGCCCTGGTGGCCCGTTCCCCGCACCCAACGGACGGGCGCACGACCCTCATCGAACTCACCGCAGAGGGACGCACCCTCGCCAAAAAAGCGACGGCGGCCCTCAACGCCGAGGTTTTTGGCAAGTCAGGCTTCGGAACCGAGGACGTCGATCACCTCATCCGTGTACTGGGCACTTTCCGCAGGGACGCCGGGGACTTCACGGAGGAATAAGACGTCAAACGAGCTTTC